>CAJOFW010000067.1:7598-10018 GCA_905234005.1 uncultured Oscillospiraceae bacterium | reverse complement strand
AGCGGACGGGCTGCATTCTTTCAACCCGAAATATCCCGTTATGCGTTTCGACGACGAGCTGGACAGCCGCCGCGTCTATCTCCTCGGCCGCGTCCTCGGCCGCGTGGAGCCGTCCGTGATCGCAACCGGCGATGAAATCCGCGACTACCGGCTCTCATATGAGCCGGATGATTGATATGGCGGATTGCGCTTTGCGGGTATCGACGGCCTGATATCCACGACGCATGTGCTGATCGAGCAAAAGGGCGCGGACATCAGCCTCGACAAAAGTCAGCGGCAGACGGACGGCTCCATGCTGACGCCGTTCGGTCAGGCGCGGCGCTACGCCGGGTACCTGCCCCATAACGAGAACCCGCGCTGGATCGTCGTATCCAGCAGCGGAACCAACTGGAGCAATAGCCGGACTCTGGCCAGTTACGCATACAACACAGGCAACGGCACACTGTCGACACTAATTTATGGAAACGGCACAAGTATTGCCGTGTGTGTGGGGAACTTGACAATCGGCGCGGGGGATATTAAAATGGGTTATGTGGCAGTGCCGCAAATTTAATCCGGCCGCGCCGGCTTTTTCGGCCGCGCCGGGACAAGGAGGAAAACCATGAAAGCAGCAGGGAAACTTCTCAGCGTGATCGTCGTGCTCGCCATGCTGGCGTCGTTCGGCGTGACCGCGCTGGCGTCCGGCGAGGCGTCCGGCGCGTCCGGCACCGTGATCACCGAGACCACCGCCTTCCCCGACGGGCTGACCCTCGCGGTCGACGACGAGTACATTGCCCCCGACGGCTACTGCGTCATCATGACCGTGGACGGCGTCACGACGGCGCAGAAGGCCGGCGCGTATGAGGGCAGCGTCGTCCTCGAGGTCGTGCCCCTCACCACGAGCGCGGACACCTCCCGGACGTATCACACCCAGTCCCTCATCACGAAGGACGGCGACGAGCTGATCGTGGCCGAATCCGCCGTGAACGGTGAGATCACCGCCGACGGCGTCACCGGCGCGTCCATCACCGCCGACCAGCCCGACATCAGCATCGTCACGGTCGTGAACGGCGAGTACCGCATCTCCGAATCGAGCTTCCACATCCTGCAGACCGGCAACCACGAGTCCGGCGGCAACGACTTCACCGGCGACGGCTGCGCCATCGCGGTCACCGGCGACAGCGTGCTTTACATCAACGACGTCGACGTCGTCGGCGACGGCATCACCCGCACGTCCCTGTTCGGCGGCCTCAGCTCGCACGACGCGTTCCCGACCGTCTACGTGTCGAACTCCACGTTCACCGCGACCGGCGACGCCGAGGGCGAGGACTGCGCCGTCTGGGTGCTGGGTCTGCACGGCGTCGTGCGCACCTGCCAGTTCTGCGATTATTACGACAACTACTATTATAATACGACCATCAACTCCTTCGGCTGGGCCGACCTGTCCGTGGACGGCACCGAGAACCCGTTCGCCGAGGATCTCGAGGAGCTGAACGCCGCCTACGTCGAGGGCGAGGGCTACGCGAACGCCTCCGGCGAGATCATGGAGCTGAACGAGTTCGCCGTCGCCGCGACGGGCCTGACCGACGAGTACCTCGCCGCGCTGGACGCCGTCTCGTCCGAGGCCGACATGGTCGCCCTGCCCGAGACGAACGACTACAGCCTGTACTACTTCGCGGGCAAGAACACCCTCATCGGCTCCACGCTGAATATCACCGATATGGACGACGGCCGCACCGGCTACTCGTCCTACTCCATCGGCGCGAACATCAACGTCTACTCCGACTGCGTCGTGAACGCCGACTACGGCAACGTCGAGGCCAACGAGTACGCCTCCTCCGCCTACGTCAACGGCACCGTCGTGAACGCCCGCAAGAGCATCGTGATGTGCCACTCCAACGCCGGCGGCATCACCTTCGTGTCCGACGCCGTCCTGAACGCCGGTGAGATCGCGTTCGTCTACAAGGGCACCGGCTCCGGCTACACGCAGGACAACCTCGACGAGAACGCCGCCTCCGCCGAGATGATCATGGGCGCGACCGGCTCGAACCTCTATGTCCGCGACACCGTCATCCACGCGCCGGTGCTCGTGCTCGCGTTCGACTCCGACGATCCCGGCGGGCTGGGCGCTACGACGATCGAGCTGGACGACTCCATCGCCCCGAAGGACGAGGGCTTCGACGTGACCAGCGCCGACAACTGGGGCCCCGCCTCCACGATGTGGGCCTCCGGCGGCTACAACTACAACGAGGCCGTCGAGGCGTACTTCGAGGACTGCAGCGGCGAGACCGCTCTCGAGGGCGATATCTTCAACTGCCATCAGTTCACGTCCAAGAACCTCATCCTCACGCTCGATAATTCCGAGCTGACCGGCATCATCTCCTCCGGCTGGTGCGAGCACGACGTCGACATCATCGACCGCTACATCACCGCGAACGAGG
>CAJOFW010000067.1:449-7481 GCA_905234005.1 uncultured Oscillospiraceae bacterium | reverse complement strand
TGATCGACGGCCTGTACGACGGCGAGATCAACGTCGGCGAGCTGGCCACCGAGGAGCAGCTCGCGGGCAACTACGCCGCGCTGTACGAGGCGTACAACGCCGCCGCTCCCGCCGCTTCCGCCCCCGCCGAGGCTCCCGCCGGCGATATCGTGCCGGGCACCTACGGCGCTCTCGTCATCGCGGACGACATGACGTTCACGATGGAGCAGGCCGGTGAGAACATGGACGGCGCGGCGTTCACGCTGCTCGTGATCGACGGCCTGTACGACGGCGAGATCAACGTCGGCGAGCTGGCCACCGAGGAGCAGCTCGCGGGCAACTACGCCGCGCTGTACGAGGCGTACAACGGATAAGACGCGGCGAATCGCCGGTTTGCGGTGATAATCATCCGCATCCGGGCATAACCCAATAAACCATACGCGGTACCCGCCGAAACGGGTACCGCGTATTTTGTGGCCCAACGGATGAGCGTCGTTTTTTGACATTATATATGTCGGATCAGGTCACAGCATATTGATGTAGAGCTGCGCGTATTCGTAGGCCCAGTTTTCGCAGCTTGAGTCGATGCTCATGCCGTTTTTGATGAGCTTGTTCATGCCGGTCTTGTTGTTCTCGTAGGTGCCGAGGGCGTAGCGGATCGCGCCGGCCATGTCCTCCGCGTCGTAGAAGGTGAAGGAGAAGCCGGTGCCCTCGTTCGTGAACTCGTTGAACGGGATGACCGTATCGCGCAGACCGCCGGTCTCGCGCACGATGGGCACGGTGCCGTAGGCCATGGAGATGAGCTGCGAGATGCCGCACGGCTCGAAGCGCGACGGCATGAGGAAGAAGTCGCAGCCGGCGTAGATGCGGTGGCTCAGGCCGTCGGAGTAGCCGATCCACGAGCACACACGGCCCGGGTGACGCGCCTGCAGGCCGCGGAACCAGTCCTCGTAGAACGGGTCGCCGTTGCCGAGCAGGACGAACGCGAAGTCGTTCTCCCAAAGAAGCTTATCCATCGCCTCGATGATGAGGTTGATGCCCTTCTGCTCGGCGAGGCGGGTGACGATGCCGATGAGCGGGCGGTTCGGGACGATCTCAAGGCCCAGCTCCTCGAGCAGGGCGGTCTTGCACTGGAGCTTGCCGACCATCTTCGAGCGCGAGAAGTTCACGGGGATGTTCTTGTCCTTGGACGGGTTCCAGACGGTCTTGTCGATGCCGTTCGTGATGCCGGACACGTCGCCGCGCTGGGCGAGCACGCCGTCAAGACCCTCGCCGTAGTCCGGGGTGCAGATCTCCTTCGCGTAGGACGGGCTGACCGTGTTCACGAGGTCGGCCATGACGCAGCCGGCCTTCAGGAAGCTGGCCTGACCGAAGCGCTCCATGAGGCCGAAGCTCCCGTCGGGCACGCCGAGGAAGTCCTGCACAAAGCCGAAGCTGCACATGCCCTGGTAGGCGATGTTGTGGATCGTGAGAAGCGTCTTGACGTGGGAGAGCGGGGAGTCGATGTACTGCGTCTTCAGCAGGAACGGCAGCATGCCGGTGTGCCAGTCGTTGCAGTGGATGATGTCCGGGATGAAATCGACCATCGGCAGGATGGACAGGACGGCGCGGGTGAAGTAGGTGTACTGCTCGCCCTCACGGTCGGGCAGGTAGATCGGGCCGCCGAAGTATTCCTCGTTCTCGACGAGGTAGATCGTGACCTTGTCCAGCACGAGCTTGTGGACGCCGACGAATTTCGTGCGCTGCCAGCCGAGGCCGATGTCGAAGCTGAACATATAGTCGACCTGATCGCCGTACTTCTCCTTGATGACGCGGTGGTACGGCATGATGACACGGGCGTCAAACCCAAGCTTTTTGAGGTATTTCGGCAGCGTGCCGACGACGTCGGCCAGACCGCCGGTCTTCGCAAGCGGCGCGCACTCGGCCGAGGCGAACAGCACCTTCGGCATCCCGTCGCGGCCCTTCGTCTTCGCAAGAGCGTTCAGCTCCTGCTTCATCTGTGTAGGGGTCATGGTTTTTACGTTCCTCCTATGTGAATAAGTGGGTTTTTGTGGTAATGAGACGCTTTCACGCGGCGTTCGGGCATATCATAATACAAATGTGTGAACATTTCAAGAATTGACACAGGGGGAACGAATATATTATTATAATAACAGCGCCAAATAAGTTGTTCTTCCGCGCCCGAGGCCCGTCAGACGGCGAAAACGTCGGCCGCGGAGACCTCGAAGGCGCGGCGCTGTTCGCTGCGGCCGTCGATGACCTTCGTGTACGCCCGCGACTGGAGCCGGCCGCGGACGGAAATTTTTGTCCCGACCGGCGCGTCCGCGAGGGCGCGTGACTGCGCGCCCCACGCGATGACCGGGATGTAATCGCTCCGCCGGTACCGGCGCGGCACGGCGAGGATGATATCGCATATCTCCCGCCCCATCGGGGTGACGCGGCAGCACGGCGTCTTGCAGATCGCGCCGGTCAGGCTGATGTGGTTGTCGTCCGGCTCGCCGTCGGCGTCGGTCAGCTCCCGTGTGTACACGGTCAGCACGAGGCGGCTGCCCACGCCGGATTTGTTGTTGAACGACCGCAGCTCCCCGGCCACCCGCACCCGCCGCCCCGGTTCGAGGGGCTGGCAGCGCACAAAATCCTCCCGCAGCACGACGTTCAGCGTGTCCGGCGTTCCGCTCAGCCGGAGCGTCTCGAGCGGAAACGTGAAAAACCGGAGCCCCCGGCTCTCGTGGGAGAATACCGGCGCGGCGGTGACCGTGCCGCACAGCTCCGCCCGGTTGGCGGCAAATACTTCGTCCATAGAGACGCACCTCACATAGTCTTGATGGAAAAGCTTATGAGGCGCGTCCTTCATTTTATGACATTGCCCAGGAGGTACTTCCCATGGAAATCCGCGAGATCATCCGCCGCTGCGATCACACGCTGCTCCGTCCCGAGGCGTCGGCGGCGGACATCGTGCGCCTGTGCGACGAGGCGCTGCGCTGGAACGCCGCGTCCGTCTGCATCCCGCCGTGCCACGTCGCCGGGGCGAAGGGTTACGTCGGCGGCGACCTCGCCGTGTGCACGGTCATCGGCTTTCCGAACGGCTACGCCACGCCGAAGGTCAAGGCGTTCGAGGCCCAGGACGCCATCCGCAACGGCGCGGACGAGATCGACATGGTCGCGAACATCGCGATGATCCGGGACGCCTGCTGGGACAGCGTGCTCGATGAGATCAAGACCGTCCGGGCGTTCACGGAGGGGCACGTCCTCAAGGTCATCATCGAGACGTGTCTTCTGACGGACGAGGAGAAGCGGATGATGTGCGGCGTCGTCTCGGCGTCCGGGGCGGACTATATCAAGACGTCCACCGGCTTCTCGACCGGCGGCGCGACAAGGGAGGATGTGCGTCTTCTGCGCGAATGCTGCGAGGCGCACGTCAAGGTCAAGGCGTCCGGCGGCATATCGTCGTTCGAGGACGCCGAAGCGTTCCTGTCCCTCGGCGCCGACCGCCTCGGCACCAGCCGCCTGATCCCCCTGGCGGAGGCGATGGGGAAGGGCTGAAAAATTTGGGTGAAAAACGCCGCCGGGTATGCTATAATGAGTGCGCGGAAATAAAAGTGTGCATTTGATTTGCGATTGCTTCAAATCGCCGTGAAAAGCTTTGAGGACTATGGTATGAGCCTGGAAGACAGCATCCCCGTCGCGCTGAGGGAGCGCTATGAGTTTCATAATTATAACCACGCGCTGGAAATCATTACGCAGGCGTTTCCCGAGGAGTGGGACGACATTCTCACCTGTCTCGGCTCGCTCGACATCACAACGGATGATCTGCGTGCGCCGGGCGGCAACGAGACACGCATTCCGAAGAAATTCGACGATGTGCTCTACCCCCGCGGCTGGCGCGAGATACGCATTACGGGCGACCTTCACATCCAGCTCTATCCGCGTCAGGCGGAGCAGCGCGGCCGGTTCTCTGACCAGCCGTTTGAGGAGCGTGTCACCACCGGATACATAGACGGGCACAATATTGACTTCATCAAAAACCGCATCGCGTTTGATCTGGAGTGGAACAGCAAGGATCAGACCTTTGACCGCGACCTTCTCGCCATGCGGACGTATTATGACTGCGACATCATCAGCGCCGGTATCATCATCACGCGCTCACAGGAGTTGAACGACGTATTTCGGTCGGTTTACGATTACGACGGGAAAAGCGGGAAATGGAATCCCATCATGCGCAAATACGGCGCGAGCACGACGTGGATGGGAAAGCTCCTCACGAGGCTGGACTCCCGCCGAAATGGCGGCTGTCCGGTGCTGGCGATCGGTATCAGGAAGCCTTGCATCTCTGACTGGACGGAGGGTTATGTGGATGAGCACAGTACAGGAGACGACTGAAAGCCTGCTGAGCTTCTGCGGCGGCAGACGGTTTGCGACGGTATACGCCGACCCGCCCTGGCGGTTTCAGAACAGGACGGGAAAGGTCGCGCCCGAGCATAAGCGGCTCAACCGCTACGAGACGATGGAGCTTGCGGATATCATGGCTCTTCCCGTCGCCGACATCGCCGCCGAGAAGAGCCATCTGTATCTGTGGGTTCCCAATGCGCTGCTGCCCGACGGCCTCGCTGTCATGAAGGCGTGGGGATTTGATTACAAGGGCAATATCATCTGGGAGAAAATCCGCAAGGACGGAGGACCGGACGGTCGCGGCGTGGGCTTCTACTTCCGCAACGTGACCGAGATGCTGCTTTTCGGCATACGCGGCGGAAGCAACCGTACACTCGCGCCCGCACGTTCACAGGTCAACCTGATTCGTGCGCAGAAACGTGAGCATTCCCGCAAGCCCGATGAGATCATCCCCCTTATCGAGAAGTGCTCTCCCGGCCCGTATATCGAGCTTTTTGCCCGGGGCGACCGCGAGGGCTGGGCCATGTGGGGCAATCAGGCCGACGCGGGCTATGAACCTACGTGGAACACCTATAAATACCACACGCAGAAAAACGCGGCCGCGATCGGCTGACGGCGACGCGGCGTATCCATCGCGGCAGATTATTATAAATATCACAGCGTCCGCGCCCCGGTGGGGGTGCGGACGCTGTGGGTTGTTTGTCAGCGCGTTTTGCGGGCTTTGCGGAGGAGGATGACGGTGCAGGCGGCGGTGATGAGGAGGACGGTGAGCCAGAGGGTTATGTTGCTGTCGTCCCCGGTCTTGGCCGCCGCTTCGGAGCTGGAGCCGCCCTTGCTGCTGCTGCCGCTGCTGCCGGGGCTGCTGGTGCTTGTCGGGGACGTCGTGCCGGAGGGCTTCGCGGTGCTCGACGGATCGTTCGACGCGCCGCCGCTGTCGCCGCCGTCGGGCGGGGTGGTGCTGTCGGGTTTGTCGGTCGGAGTGCTGCCGTCCGGCTCGTCGGTCGGATCGGTATTGCCGGAGTCGTCGGTCTGCTCGCCGCTGCCTCTCGGGTCGCGGCTGCCTCTCGGGTCGCCGCTGGCGCCCGGCTCGCCGCTGCCGCCGCTGGAGGTGCCCGCCGTGACGTCCTCGCCGCAGTACAGGACGACGTTCGCGGTCTTCGGGGCCGTGAACGAATACAGCACATGGCCGTCCGCGTCGGTCACCTCGACCGTGTCGCCGGTGGCGATGGAAAGGCCGTTTTTCAGCACGTAGCTGCCCGCGCCGTTCGCGGTCGGGGCGCTCTGGCGCTGGAAGCCGTCCACGCCGACGCCCAGAAGCGTGCCGCCCGCGTATGTGAACGTGCCGCGGTTCTCCGCGCCGTAGTCGATCGGGTCGTTGTCGCCGGCGGTGGAGCTGTAGACCTCGGTCACGCCGCCGTAGACGTATACGTTGCCGTTCGAGTCGATGCCGTCGTCGACGGAGTTTACGTACCACGTGCCGCCGTAGATGTTGACGGACAGGTCGGTGAAGCTGTAGCTGACGTTCGGATAGAGCTTTTCGCGGGTGTTGCCGTCGTTGTCGATATCGTCCTCGTCGGAGTCGTCGAGGTCGATGCCGACGTTGATGCCGTCGTCGCCGCTGGAGACGAACCGGCCGACGCCGGACACGAGGTTGATCACGTTCGCCTCCACGCACTCATGCGCCGCGTAGATGGCGACGGTCGGGCCGTCGATCGTGACCGCCGCGTCGAGCCTGACGGACACGCTCTCGGTCGAGAACGCGACGCCCTCGTCGACGTAGACGTCCACGCCGATGCCCTTCTTGGGCGCGTCGATCTGCAGGTAGCCGCTCCCGGTGAAGGTCAGGCTGACGGATTCGTAGTAGTTGTCCGACTCGCCCTTGATGACCTTGCCGCCGTCCTCGGTGGGATCGGCCGCGAGGTCGATGACGCGGGTGAGGTAGTTGTAGCCCTCGACGACGATGGACGCGTCGTACTTCGCGTTGATGACCGCGCCGTTCGTGTAGGTGAGGCTCACGTCCGTGAGGACGACCGTCACGCCCTCGGACTGGATCTGGACGCGGCCCTCGGCGTAGCCGGTCTGATCGACGCCGGTCAGGTAGTAGGTGCCGGGTTCGGTGATCTTGAGGCTCTTCATCGTCTCGCCGAGGCTGTTCGTGATGCCGTCGTCGGTCACGGTGAAGCTGTAGGGGTCGGCCTGCTCCGGCTCCTCGGTCGACGTTGTGATTGTGATCGTCAGGCTGCCCGTGACCTTCGTGACGCGATAGACGTTCTCGACGCCGGTATCGGTCGGATCCTTGAGGTTCTTGTAGCCGCCCTCGACCTCTACGCCGACGACGGAATACCCGTCCGCGAGGTTTACGCGGAAATTAATCTGCCCGCTGCCGGATGTGTCGGCCTCGCCGGTGTCGCTGTCCCGGGCGACGGCGGTCGTGACGTTCGTCTCGTCGGGGGCGGTGTAGTCCTGGGTGTAGTAGACGTCGATGCCGGCCACGCCCTCGTCCGTGACGAACGCCGCGGTGTAGACGCCGGCGTCCTCGACCTCCGCGTCGGCCTCCTCGTCGGCTTCCGCGTCGGCCCCGGCGGGTTCCGCGTCGGCTTCGCCGGTCTCCGCGTCGGCTTCGTCGGTCTCCGCGTCGGCTGCGGCGGCTTCGTCGGCCGGGTC
>CAJOFW010000067.1:0-422 GCA_905234005.1 uncultured Oscillospiraceae bacterium | reverse complement strand
CGCCCGCGCCCTCGCCCTCGACGACGGGCCAGACGTCAGGCTCCGGTGCGGCGACGGCGGCGTCAGGCTCCCCGTCCGCTATCGCGCCCGCAAGGCCGGCGGTGCACAGCGCCGCGACCAGGGTGAGCACGAGCAGCACGCTCAGGAGCCTCGTGAATGTCCGGTTGGTTTTCATCGGCAGTTCTCCTCAAATTGACATTTTGACGGTCGCACGCGATTTGCGTGACCGTTTTTTTACAATCCTGATTCTATTATTATATCTTTATATTACAATTTGTCAATATTCAAAACCGCGTGTCGGCGCGGTTTGGGGGAACGATTTCCTAAGGCAACACCGCACAAATAGGAGGCGCACGTCTTGCTTGCATCTTTTCCGGCATATTTCACAAAAAGCCTCGGGAATACACAAAGTATTCCCTGCG
>CAJOFW010000066.1 GCA_905234005.1 uncultured Oscillospiraceae bacterium | reverse complement strand
CGAGGAGCGCCACAAGCATCGCCGCCGTGAATATGATAAATGTCCGAGGCTTACGCACAGCGCTTCCCCCCTGTTTTGGATGTACTAATTATACTCGGTATCGTGATTTACCGGTGTGTTTGTCGGTGCGGTTCTATCGCTGCATCCGTCTCGCCGGTATACCCGTTTTTCAACGCGAGGAGGTCACTTCCAGCTCCCCGCAGCGGCGGAGGGATGATACATCGCCTCGATCTGTTCGTCGGTCAGCTCCACACCGTAGAGGTCGGCATAGTAGGCGCGCACGTCCGCCGTGAGGTCGAATTCCGGGAAGAGGTCGGGATAGAGGATCGACGCAAGCCATTCGAGCGTCATCGGCGTATCGACGCCCGGCGTGTAGGTGCGATAGGTGCCGAGGGGCATTTTGTAGACCTGCCCGTCCACGACGGCGGTCACGGTGCTCCAGTCGTCGTCGCCGATCGCGTTGTTATAGAGGTCGTCCGGCTGCGTCTGGGTGAAGTTTGTGATGATGATCACGTCGGGATCCCAGGCGTAGACCTGTTCCATTGTGATGGCGGCGTTCTTGTTGTCCGCC
The DNA here is from genome assembly GCA_905234005.1 of uncultured Oscillospiraceae bacterium. Lineage (GTDB taxonomy): Bacteria > Bacillota > Clostridia > Oscillospirales > Oscillospiraceae > CAJOIG01. The sequence goes on along the minus strand of CAJOFW010000066.1, from coordinate 15,475 downwards.
GCGACCTCGTTCGCGGCGTTCAGCGCGCCGGAGGCGTCGCACCACCACTGACCGAAAAAGCTCGAGCCGGAGGTGATCATCGTGTTCTCGTCGTACTGGAAGAGGAAGAGCACGTTTTTGCGCTCGCTGTCATCCATGTCCGCGACGCGGGCCTGGATCGTGTCATAGATCGTCGTGCTGAAATCGGAGACCATCTCGCGGAGATCGGAGCTGCCCTGCGAGGGATAGATCTCGCTCAGAAGCTCGATCCACTTGTCGTACGTCACGATGCAGTCGTAGTTCCACTTCGTCGGGGAGACGGCCACGGCGGTGAGACCGGCGTTCTCCAGCTCCTCGCACAGCGTCGCGCTGGAGGCGTTGTAGAACACGATATCAGGCTCGAGCGCCAGCAGCGCCTCGACGTTCACGTCGTCGCCGTTCATGATATCGGTGCTCACGTCCAGCACCTCGGGGAACAGCTCGGACAGGATGCCGTTTTTCGCGGCGTTCATGCTCGCCGGCTCCATGGCGAGGATCGTCTCCGCGGAGCCGAGGAACACGGTCAGAACCGAGGCCAGCGGCAGGATATCGAGGATCACGACGCCGTCGGGATTCGTCGGTACCGTGACCGTGCGGTCGATCGTGACCGTCTCCGCCGCTCCGGCCGGCTCCGCTTCGGCTTCGTCGGCAGCCTCGCCCTCCGGCTCTTCCGCCGTTTCCGCAGCGGCCTCTTCAACCGCTTCCGCCGCCGTCTCCGCCACCGCTTCTTCCGCCGCGTTTTCGGCCGGCTCCGCAGCCGCTTCCCCGGCCGTCTCCGCAGCCGTGCCGCCGCCGGACGCGCCGCAGGCGGCGAGGCTCAGAACCATCGCGAGGCAGACAATCAGCGCCGCAAGTCTTTTGTGCATGGATACGTTCATTTGAATACTCCCTTCTTGCCCCTCTGGACGCCGTCGGCAGTGCATCGGGGTCAGTTGACTTATATAGAAGCGCCGCCCGTGAGCAGCGATTCCACCGAAAAGTCCGGCCCGGTGAACACCGGGATGTCCGCCCGGTAGATGCGGCCGGAATACGCCTCGTGCGGAAACGGGATGAATTCCGCCGGCGCGCCGGCCCTCGCCGCGACCCTGTACAGCGGGTCGGCAATGACCGTATGCGCCGCCCGTACGGCGGCGATGACCTCCGCCTCGGGCAGGCCCTCGTCCTCGTCCGGCCAGAGCGGGTATGCCTCCCGTCCCCCGCGTTTATCCGGAGAAAGACGGTTCACGGCGGCGGCGAGGGATTTGGCGAAGACCTCCTCGCCGATGACGACGACGCCGCCGTCCGGCACGGTATAGCGGCCGGTATTGCCGAACGCGTCCCAGACCGTCCTGTCCAGGCCGTCCGCGAGCGACTGACGGACGGCGTCCGCAAGCGCCGCCGCCATGTCCGCGCCGATGGGAAGCCCCTCCACGGACGGGATGCCGCATTTGCGTTTCATATACCTCGCCGCCCGCCGTCCGGCGGAGGACACGACGACGTTGCACCGGGCGCGGTACGCGTGTGTCAGCGTCTCGAACGAGTCGCCCATGGCCATGCAGGCGTTGACGGCAAGGCCGGCGTTTTCGAGCGTTCGGCGCAGAACCTTCACATTGTCGTTGATCGAGAAGTCGAGCGGCGTCACGCCGAGGAGGTTCACGGCGTTTGCCGGCGCGGTTTCGTGCTCGGCGGGGTCGGCGAAGCGCTCGAGAAAGGCCCGCAGGGCGAGGCCGACGCCGCTGGTGTAGGATTTCAGCCCGTCCGTCGCGACGGGAAGGACGGGTATGCCGCATTCCTTTTCGATCAGGTGCGCCACGCCGCGATAGTCGAACGCGATGATGTGCGGTATCGACGCGCCGCAGAGCGTGATGAAACGAGGGTTCAAATCCCTTGCTGCCTGCACCACGTCGGAAATCAGCACGCTGTCGTCGCCCATGACCGCCGTCACCTCGTCGAGACCGGACACATACATCAGGCTGTCCGTGTCGAACCAGCGCGGCTCGTCGTGCGTCGAATAGGTCGAGTTGCAGCCGGACGGGTCGTGCAGCACCGACATCCCGCCCAGCTCGTACATGGCCGAGCACACGCCGGACACGTCCGCCGTGTACGTCATCGTGAAGACGTGCGTCTGATAGTCCCGTTTCATGCGCAGCCGCACCCCCAGCCCTTGATCTGCACAAGCTCCCGCATCGGCTTCGGCGTTTCATGCGCCTCGGTCATCAGCGCCATCAGGCGGCGGATGCCCCGGTAGCCGTACATCCCCTCGTTTTCGATGATGTTGACGAAATAGTCCGTATCGCTGAAATACGCCGCCTTCTGGCCGACGGCGAGGATTTTCCCGTCGTGACCCCGCTCCATGCGGCGGATGTTCCAGCCGAGGGACTGGTAGATTTTGAGCGTCGGCGCGGTTGCACGCAGCCGCTCGAATGTCTCACGCGACTCCGTGAACACGTCCACGAACACGGACTCCACCCGAAAGCCGTGGCCCAGAAGATACAGCGCAAGCTCCAGCGGCCTGTCCACCGCCGTGTAGTCGATCGCGACGGGCGTGTCGCCGATTGCGGCCCGGGCCGACGCGACGGCGGCCTCGGTCACGGCACGCTCGGACGCGATCGCGTCCGCGTCCGGGGCGGGCACGGCGAAGAAATCCGCCGCACGGCGCATATCCTCGTCGATCTCGTCGTAATCATAGCCCGGGCGCATGGGAAGCCACTCCTGATCGAGGCGCAGCTTCATGTCCTTCGCGGCGCGGACGGCGGTCTGGTGGAACGTGAAGTTTGCCCTTGAGGCGTTCATCGTGAGAAACTCGTCGTAGGTTTTGCACGTACCCACGTCCATGACGCGGACGCCGGCGTTTTGCAGAAATACGGTCAGGTCGCAGTCGTCGCCGTGCGGAAAGCAGTTGCCGACGTAGTTTGCCTGCCCTTCGACCTTTTCGCCGGGCTTCAGGAGCCGGTGCATCTGCCGCCACAGCGACGGGATGGCCGGCGCGGTGCGGCGCATGATCGGGTTCATGTAGCAGTCGATGAAGTCGATGTCGGGGTATTTCTCGCGGAGGATTTTGTATACCCGGTGGTAGTTCACGGCCATGAAGTGGTGGATGCAGCTCGTGTAGATCAGCATCGCACGGGGCCGCGTGGGCAGCTCCGCAATCACCCGCTCCGTGCCGCGCTGCAGCGCCTCCTCCATGTCGCCCTCGAGGATGTTGTCCTCGCCGACGGTGATCGTGGACAGGCGATCCATCGCCCCCATCTCCGCCGTCGTCAGCACGACGCCGCGCAGACAGCTCGTCGGACAGACGAATATCTCGTGCGCCTCCGGTACGAGCGTGCCGATGTGGACGATGTTCCACACGCCGCGTACCGGCGAGGCGTAGGCAAGGCCGATGTCCGCGTTGTATTCGTATTCCATGTCCCGAATAAGCTGGTATTCCTTCATTGTGTCACACCGTTTCGCAGGGCTCGCCCTCCCCATCAAGCATGGCTTTGGCGAGGGCGCGGATTTTTTGGGCGTATTCGCAGTCGGGGTACGCCTCCATGACGCCCCTGTTCGCGTCCTGGGCAAGGGAGATCATGTTGTCCCGGGGCAGGTCTGCCAGAATCTGCGTGTGGAGGTCGGCGGCGAGTGTTTCGACCTTCTCCGTCTCGTCGGGCACGTTGCGGCGGTTGAGGATCAGGCCGCCGAGGGTCGCGTAGCCGCGCTGCCGGAAATTCTCGACGGCGAGGGCGATGTTCGCCGCCGCGTAGATCGACATATTCTCCCCCGACGTGACGATGAACACGCGGTTTGCGTACCCCTCCCGGATCGGCATGGCAAAGCCGCCGCACACGACGTCGCCGAGAACGTCGTACAGCACGAGGTCGGGCTTAATAATGTCGAACGCGTCACGCTCGTCCAGCGCCTCGAACGCCGCCGCGATGCCGCGTCCGGCGCAGCCAAGCCCCGGCGTGGGGCCGCCGGCCTCGGCGCATACGATGCCGCGATAGCCCGTGCACAGCAGGTCGGAGAGCGTCGCCTCGTCCCGTTTTTCACGCAGGACGTCCAGCATCGTGGGGATGCGTTCGCCGCCGTGGAGATACAGCGTCGAGTCCGCCTTCGGGTCGCAGCCGATCTGCATAACGCGCAGTCCCATCTCCGCGAACGCGCACGACAGCGCCGTACACGTCGTCGATTTGCCGATGCCGCCCTTTCCGTACACCGCGAAACGATACATTGCGGCTCCCTCCCGAAGAACAAAAATACCCTGCCGGCCATCCGACAGGGACACAGAACGCCGACGGCGGAAGGCAGCTTCCGCGCCGGACGATATAGGGTATTTACAGTGTCACTTCCCGCTCAGAAATCACTTTGCGGTCGGATTGGTACCATCATACCAGCTTCCGCGTCATACGTCAACCATCGTTTTCCGATTGTCATGGCGCAATCGTCATGACGCAGTTATCATGGCGGTTTATCATGACGTTTCATCATTGCACGTTTATCATCGCCGGACCGGACAGCCAAAAACAGGCAGCACGCGTAAGCGCACTGCCTGTCCGATATTCAAGGGGGATGATTATTTGCTGTTCAGGTAGTCGACGATGCCGGCCGCGGCGATCTTGCCCGCGCCCATGGCCTTGATGACCGTGGCGGCGCCGGTGACCGCGTCGCCGCCCGCGAACACGCCGGGACGGGAGGTAGCGCCGGTCTCGTCGCTCGCGACGATGCCGCCCTTCTTCGTGGCCTCGAGGCCGGGGGTCGTCGTGAGGATGAGCGGGTTCGGGCTTGTGCCGATGGAGATGATGACGGAGTCGACGTCGATGACGTATTCGCTGCCGGGGATCTCCACGGGCTTGCGGCGGCCGGAGGCGTCAGGCTCGCCCAGCTCCATCTGGATGACCTTGATGCCGGTGACGTAGTCGTTCTCGTCGCCGATGATCTCCACGGGGTTGTTGAGGAGCTTGAAGATGACCTCCTCCTCCATGGCGTGGTGGACCTCCTCCTTACGGGCGGGAAGCTCCTCCATGCCGCGGCGGTAGATGATGTAGACCTCCTCCGCGCCGAGACGCTTGGCGGTGCGGGCGGCGTCCATCGCGACGTTGCCGGCGCCGACGATCGCAACGCGCTTGCCGATGCGGATGGGCGTGTCGTAGTCGGGCAGGAACGCCTTCATGAGGTTCGACCGGGTCAGGATCTCGTTCGCGGAGAACACGCCGAGCAGGTTCTCGCCGGGGATGTGCAGGAACTGGGGCAGACCGGCGCCGGAGCCGATGAACACGGCCTCGTAGCCCTCCTCGAACAGCTCGTCGATGCTCTCGGCGCGGCCGATGACCGCGTCGGTGACGATCTTGACGCCGAAGTGCTCGAGCTTTTTGATCTCCTGGGCCACGATGGCCTTGGGGAGACGGAACTCGGGGATGCCGTACACGAGAACGCCGCCGGGCTTGTGGAAGGCCTCAAAGATCGTGACCTCGTAGCCCTTGCGCGCCAGATCGCCGGCGCAGGTCAGACCGGCGGGGCCGGAGCCGATGATAGCGACGCGGTGGCCGTTGGAGGCCGGCACCTCGGGCGCGCCCTCGGAGTGACCGTGCTGCATATGGTAGTCGGCGACGAAGCGCTCGAGACGGCCGATGCCGACAGGCTCGCCCTTGATGCCGCGGACGCACACGCCCTCGCACTGGTTCTCCTGCGGGCAGACGCGGCCGCAGATGGCGGGCAGGCTGTTCGTGGAGGTGATGATTTTATAGGCGGCGTCGAAATCGCCCTCGGCGACCTTCGAGATGAATTCGGGGATGCGGACGGAGACCGGGCAGCCGGTCATGCAGCGGGGATTTTTGCACTGGAGGCAGCGCTTTGCCTCGTCGATGGCCATCTCCTCGGTGTAGCCGAGGGCGACCTCGTCAAAGTTTTTGTTGCGAACCAGAGGCTCCTGCTCGGGCATCGGGTTCTTGTCCATACGCATATTAGCCATGCTCTCTGACACCTCCCGTGATGCGGCAGATGTGCTCCATCGCCGCTTTCTCTTCTTCCGCGTAGTAGGTGGAACGCTTGATGATGCCGTCCCAGTCGACGAGGTGGCCGTCGAACTCGGGGCCGTCCACGCAGGCGAACTTGGTCTCGCCGCCGACGGTCAGGCGGCAGGCGCCGCACATGCCCGTGCCGTCGAGCATGATCGGGTTCATGGAGACGATCGTCCTGACGCCGTATTCCTTCGTCGCGTCGCAGACGCGCTGCATCATACGGGTCGGGCCGACGGCCATGACCTCGTCGTACTGATTGCCCGCGTCGAGCAGGGCCTTCATCTTGGTGACGTTGAAGCCGGCCTCGCCGTAGGAGCCGTCGTCGGTCGTGATGTAGAGGTTTGTGACGCCGGCGCGCATCTCATCCTCGAGGATGACGATGTCCTTGGAGCGGAAGCCGGCGACCATGTCGACCTCGATGCCGAGGTCGTGCATTCCCTTCGCGACGGGATAGGCGATAGCGTTGCCGACGCCGCCGCCGACGACGCACACACGCTTCAGGCCCTCCATCTGGGTCGGACGGCCGAGCGGGCCGACAAAGTCGGCGATCTCGTCGCCGGCCTCGAGGAGGTTCAGCATACGGGTCGTCTTGCCGACGGGCTGCACCATGATGGTGACGGTGCCCTTCTCGGTGTCCGCCGCCGCGATGGTGACGGGAACGCGTTCGCCGTACTCATCGAGCCGGAAGATGATAAACTGGCCGGGTCTCGCCTTGCGGGCGACCAGCGGCGCCTCGATCACGAACTCCACGACAGTCTTCGCTTCGTTCAGAGGACGCTTGGATACAATTTTGAACATATCTATCCCCCTAATCAAAATTTCAGGCATGATAATTGTATTATAGCAACAATTCATGCCGTTGTGAAGTATTATTTTGCCTTTAACGAGGACTGACAGAAATTAACAGCTCTCCGCCGACGCCATGCGCTCCAGCGCCTCTACGACGCGGTCAAAGCCCATGGCGTGGCTGGCCTTGACGAGCACGGCGTCCCCGGCCCGGATGAAATCGGGCAGCGCCGCAATCAGCCCGTCGGCGTCGGGATACCACAGCGCCCCCTCCCCCGCGCCGGCGGCAATGTGCTTCGAGAGCGGCCCGCAGGCGGCGGTGAACGCGCCGGTATTTTTCGCGCAGACGCCGACCTGCTCGTGCAGCCTTCCGGCGTCGCCGCCCAGCTCAAGCATATCGCCCAGGATCGCCACGTGCCGTCCGGGCAGGCTGGCGAGGCTTTCAAGGGCGTTCTCGGTGCTGGTGGGATTTGCGTTGTAGCAGTCGTCGACGATCGTGAGAAGCGGCGTTTTGACGACGCGGGCACGGCTCCCGACCGGCTCGTAGCGCCCGATGCCGGCGGCGATCTCCCCGTCGGTCAGGCCGAGCGTCAGGCATCAGCGCGGCGTAGACCATGTGTCTGCCGAACGCCGGGATGACGACCGGGATGCGTCTGTCCCCCGCCTCGATCACACACCGGGCGCCGGACTCGTCGGCCTCGACGTCCACGGCGCGGACGGCGCAGCCCTCGCCGAGGCCGAAGAGAACCGTCCTGCGTCCGAAATCGTGCGCCGCAAGCAGCGGATCGTCGCCGTTTGCGATGACGACGCCGTCCGCCGGCATACCGGTCACGATCTCGCCCTTGGCCCGCAGAACGCCGGGGCGGTCGCCGAGAAATTCGAGGTGGGCGTCGCCGATCCGTGTAAATACGGCGATGTCGGGCCGCACCATCTCCGTGAGGCGTGTCATCTCGCCGAAGCCGGATATGCCCATCTCGACGACGGCGGCCTCGTGACGGTCACGCAGGGAAAACAGCGTCAGCGGAACGCCCAGCTCGTTGTTGAAATTCTTCTGCGTCTTCATCGTGTCGAACCGGGTCGACAGGACGGCCCAGATCATCTCCTTCGCCGTCGTCTTGCCGACGGAGCCGGTCACGCCGACGAACGGGACGGAAAACTGCCGGCGGTAAAACGCCGCGAGCTTACGCAGCGCCGCCTGTGTATCGGGCACGCGAAGCTGCGGGATGTCGTCGTCCGTGAAGCGTTCGCACAGAACGCACACCGCCCCGTCCTTCGCGGCGGCGGGGATGAAATCGTGTCCGTCGAACCTTTCGCCCGGGATCGCGGCGAAGAGGCAGCCCGGCGTCACGTCCCGGCTGTCCCGTACGACGGCGGTCAGCTCCACAGCGGGCAGCGGGCCGTTTGCATCAGCGCCGGTGACGTCACGGACGGCGGCGGGGGTGAGATTGCGCATATGCATATCGTTTTTGGATTCCTTCATGTCATTGATGTCGTTCATAGATTTCAGTATGTCATTGATAAATTCAAATTACAAATGATGTAAACATTAAATCTGTGTCAACATAAGTATTATGTCAACCAAATGAACTTCTTCACTCGTATTTTTTGAGCGACGCGGCGATGAGCCGTTCGCACAGCTCGCCGTAGCTCAGGCCCATGGCGACGCCCATCTGCGGCACAAGGCTTGTCGGCGTGAAGCCGGGCAGGGTGTTCGCCTCGAGACACCAGCACACGCCGTCCGCGTCCATGATGAAATCCACGCGTCCGTACGCCTCGAGCCGCAGCGCCCTGTACGTCTCCTCGGCGAGACGCTGGACGTTCGCGGTCTCGGCCTCCGTGATCGGGGCGGGGCACAGCTCGACCGTCATGCCGGGCTGGTATTTGTTTTTGTAGTCGTAGAAGCCGCTCTTCGGGATGATCTCGATGACCGGCATGGCCTTGCCGTCCAGCACGCCGACGGTCAGCTCCCGGCCGGCGATGTACGTCTCCGCGATCACGCTGTCCTCGTACCGGAACGCAAGCTCCAGCGCCGCGGCATATTCCTCCGGGCCGTGTACGATCGTCGTGCCGACGCTGCTGCCGCCGGAGCACGGCTTCACGACGCAGGGGAAGCCGGGATTATCGTAGGGCTTTTGGTTCTTGTGTACGGTCACGCCGCCGGGCATACGGATACCGGCCTGTGACAGGACGGTCTTCGTGAGGCTCTTGTCCATCGCGAGGGCGCTGCCGAGATAGCCGCTGCCGGTGTAGCGCACGCCGTGGACGTCGAGCACCGCCTGCAGCTTGCCGTTCTCGCCCTCGTCGCCATGCAGCGCGAGAAAGACGATGTCCGCCGCAGAGCACGCCTCCATCACGCCGGGGCCGATGAGACCCTGACCGGGGCGCATGGCGCGAACCTGCGCAAGATCGGGCGCGGCCTCCGCGACCGAGAACGCGTCGTCACGCTCCTCCGACGTGAACAGACCGTCGACGCCGCCCTCGCTCTCGCAGCCCAGAAACAGGTCGATCAGCGCCACGGCGTGGCCGCGTTCACGCAGCGCCCGGGCAATGCAGGTGCCGCTGGATATGGATACGTCGCGCTCGTTCGACAGACCCCCGCACAATACAGCGATTTTCACTGAGATCAGCTCCTTCCGCTCCGGAATATACGATTTCCGTCAGATTGATTCCTATATTAACACATTCTCAAGTTTAGTTCAATCTATTGTTATTTTGATTTGTTTATGCTACAATGGGCTGTGATACGAAGAAACGAAGGAAAGACCGCCATGTCATACATCGTCATTGACCTGGAATGGAACCAGGCCATGAGCGCAAAATCGAGCGTATTCAACCACCTCCCCATCCACCTGCGCGGCGAGATCATCCAGATCGGCGCCGTCCGTCTGCGGGACGACTTCACCCCCGGCGACGAATTCCAGTGCGACGTAAAGCCCGTGTGGTTCCGCCGGATGCACCACAAGGTCAAAAAGCTGACCGGCTTCGACAACGACCGCCTCGCCCACGGTCTCCCCTTCCCGGAGGCCATGGAGCGCTTCGTTGCCTGGTGCGGCGACGACCCGGTCTTCATGACCTGGGGCTACGACGACCGCGGCATCATGGAGCAGAACCTCATCATCCATGACCTCGAAATCGACTGGCTCGGCGAGTGGATCAACCTCCAGCTCATCTACAACCAGCAGACCGACGGCGACCGCAACCAGAAGTCCCTCGAGACCGCGATGGAGCATTTCTCCATCGCGCAGACCCGCAGCGCCCACGACGCCCTCGGCGACGCCTACAATACCGCCCTCGTATGCTCAAAGCTCGACCTCGCCGCCGGTCTCGACGGCTACGCGGACATTCTGCGTGAGCAGAGCCGTCACCGCGGCCACAGCGGTGCGGACGACGGGCCGGCGCCGATCGCCCGCGCCGTATCGGACACGTACTACACCCGTGAAGAGCTGTGGCAGGCGGAGGACGAGGCCGTCGTGAAGTGCCCGGAATGCGGCGTGCCCATGACCCGCACGAAATGGCTCAGCCAGGGCGACCGCCGCTATATGTCCCTTGCCGAGTGCGAGGAGCACGGAAGCTTCCTTCTGCGCATCCGTCTACGTCACAACGACACGGGCACCTGGTGCGCAAACCACCTTCTCTACGACGCGGACGAGGCCATGGTCACGAGTTTCCGTGAAAAGCAGACCCATTTCCCCAAAGAAAAAGTATCAAAAAGAACTTTGTATTCGCTTCGAAACGTCAGCGTTTCCAAGGCTTCGCGCCCGGTAACGAGACGAAGCTTTTAATCGGTAAAAGTATGAATCCCGCAAAAAACCGGCTGCCCCTCCCCCGGGCGGCCGGTTTTATGTATGAAAAGAGGATCACGCTCTGGGGTGCGCCTTGTTGTAGACGTCCTTGAGCTGCTTCTTGACGAGCTGGGAGTAAATCTGTGTGGAGCTGATGTCCGCGTGACCCAGCATTTCCTGGATGGAGCGCAGATCGGCGCCGTTTTCGAGCAGATGCGTCGCAAAGCTGTGACGCAGCGTGTGCGGCGTGATGTCCTTCTCGATGCCGGCCTTCTGCTGGTACGACTTGACGATCTTCCAGAAGCCCTGACGGCTCATGCGTTTGCCGGTCACGTTCACGAACAGCGCCCGCTCGTTCGGCGACGCGATCATATCGGGCCGGATGAAGTCTATGTAGTTCCGCATGGCCTTCAGCGCCTCGGGATAGAGCGGTATGGCGCGGACGCGGTCGCGGTTGCGGCAGGAGATGATCCCGGCCGGGAGGTTGACATCCGTCACGTCGAGATTGACAAGCTCCGTCACGCGGATGCCCGTGGCGTACAGCAGCTCGAGCATGGCGCGGTCGCGATAGCCCTTGCGGTCGGTGCACTCCGGCTGCTTGAGCAGCAGCTCCACCTCCTGCGCGGTCAGTACCTCGGGCAGACGGTGGCTGATCTTCTCCGGCACGAGCTTGCCCGTGGGAACCTCGTCGATCTCACCGATCGCGTGCAGCCAGGCATAGAAGTTCTTCAGCGACGCGATGTTGCGCGAAACCGTCGCGACGGACTTGCCGCCGTCCCGCATCCCGTCGATGTAGCCGCACAGCTCACGCTCCGTCGCGTCGACATAAGACGGGCCGTTGATCCGGGTGAGATAATCCCCGAACTGGCGCACATCCCGCAGGTAGGAACACGTCGTGTTCCTGGATGTTTTCTTCTCATCCGTCAGGTATCGCTCATAACCGGCGAAGCACTCTGCATTGTTCACGTCCGTACTCTCCATTTACATAATCTTAACGTGTTTAATGTACACCATAATCGGCCGGATTGCAAGAACTTTTGTTTCCGTTTTGTAATTTTAGTTACAAATACCAACGAACTATTTACAATTATGAGCAAACTTGAGACTCGAAACCACATCCGTCAGTACGCTGACACCAGATATAGGCAAACAACATTCCCAGAAGTTACAATGATTACAATATTTTGTTTCTTTTTGTAACTATTCTCAATGCGGCGCGTTCGTCAAAATGCACAACCCTCTCCCCCGCCACATCGCTCAATGCCGTCTGGCACGCGGTTTCTTTCGTATGGACAGCACGGCGCCGAGCAGCGCGCCGACGGCGACGGCGGCGGCGAGGACGGCCAGCCACACGCCGAAACGGGCCGCCGTCCCGCAGACGGCGCAGACAATCGCCGCAAGCACGCAGTACCCGCCCGCGATCAATCCGGCGGTGGGCAGAGCCTGTCTTGCCCGCCGGCGAGCGATGATGAACACCGTGAAAAAGACGGACAGCCCCGCCGCGATGTACGCGAGAGCGCCGGCGCTGTCGGACGGCACAAGCTCCCGGTAAACAGCGGCGGACAGCGGCAGGCACAGCAGCGCGGTCAGGCAGACGGCGAAAAGCAGGCCGATCGCGGCGGCGGGCACAAGGCCCGATTTCTTGAGACGGAACATAAAAAGACCCCCCGGAACAAGCTTCATTGAAGCCTATTCCGGGGGATGCCGCGTTATGCCAAAAGACTTGAGCGTGTGACGCCCTGAACGCGGGATGTGAATATGGGGACTGGTTTGCGCGGGATTATTTCTGTTCCTCGGTCTGCTTGCCCTTCGTGGAAACGGCCCACTTGGTGAACTCCATGCGGACGCGATCCTCGCTCGTCTCGATGATGATGGTCTCGCTCTTGACCATGACGATGCGGCCGACAACGCCGCCGATAGTCGTGATCTGGTCGCCGACAGAGAGGGAATTGCGCATCTCCTCGGCCGCCTTCTTTTTCTTGTTCTCGGGACGGATGAGGAAGAAATAGAAGACCGCGATCATGACGACCATCATGATGATCATGCTGTAGCCGCCGGCGGAGCTGGTCGCGCCGTCTTCAGCCGTGGCGTAGCAGCCGGTCAGCGTAAACATAAGCATGAACACGGTCAGGGCAAGCGCAAGGATTCTGGCGATTTTATCGAACTTCATAGGTGTACCTCCAAAATAGATCACTCGTATTATAGTCGGGATACGGGCCGCCTGTCAAGACGTTTTCCCATTACAGGCGCGAAAACGGACGCTTTGCGTCTGCCTTCAAACACAAAGCGTCCGAAAGGGTTTCCAAGGGATCCTCAGTATTCGTAGTTGTGCGCGTCCTGGAGCACCATTTCCTTGACCTTCATGAGGCGAACCTTCGTGGAGGACTCGTTTTCGGCAAGCTTCATCGTGATGTAGCGGATGTTTTCCTCCAGCTCCGGGATCATGACGTACTCGAGGGCGTTGACGCGGCGGCGCGTCTTCTCGATGTCCTCCGCCAGAAGCTGCATCGTCTTCTCGACCTCGGCCAGCTCGAGCATATCCTCGAACACGGCGTAGAGCTTTTCGAGGGCGTCGTCCAGCTCACCGCTCGTCTGCGCAAAGCCGTAGGGCAGCGCGGCGGCGTCTGTGGAGGACTTCTCGCGGAATTCGTACACCGGCACGTCGACGCTCATGACGTTTCGGTGCGAGACGCCAAGCTCGATGCTGCGGTTCTGGTAGAGCAGGCTCTGCTCGAGCATCTCCGGGCTCATGACGGCGCTGGCCATGCTCATCGCGCCGAACGCCTCCGTCAGCCCCTTTTCGACCTTCTCGCGCAGGATCTTGTTGCGGCGGACGACCTCCATGAACTGGCGCATCTCCTCGTCGCGTTTATCCTTAAGGAGCTTGTGGCCCCGGCTCGCGGTGCGCAGACGCACCTTGAGCTGGTTTAACACCATGCGCGTCGGCGTTACTGCTTTCTTGGGCATGGAATCACCTCTGCGCGGCGGGATCGGGCATATACTTCTCGATCTCCGCCACCTTGACGCGCTTCAGCTCGCTTCTGGGCAGGATGGAGAGAAGCTTCCAGCCGAGATCGAGCGTCTCGGTGATGGAGCGGTTTGTCTGGTTGCCCTGGTTGACGTACTCCCGCTCGAACGCGTCGGCAAACTCCGCGAATTTCTTGTCGGTTTCGGAGAGCGCGGCCTCGCCGAGGATTGTCATAAGCTCCTTCGCCTCCTTGCCGGCGGCGTAGGCGGAGAAGAGCTGGTTCATCGTACCGGCGTGATCCTCACGGGTCTTGCCCTCGCCGATGCCCTTGTCCTTCAGACGCGAGAGGCTCGGAAGCACGTCCACCGGCGGGACAATGCCCTTGCGGTGCAGCTCACGGGAGAGAATGATCTGGCCCTCGGTGATGTAACCGGTCAGGTCGGGGATCGGGTGGGTCTTGTCGTCCTCGGGCATGGTGAGGATCGGGATCATCGTGATCGAGCCCTTCTGCCCGATGCGGCGTCCGGCGCGCTCGTACATCGTCGCAAGGTCGGTGTACATATAACCGGGATAGCCGCGGCGGCCGGGAACCTCCTTCTTCGCGGCGGAGACCTCGCGCAGGGCCTCGGCGTAGTTTGTGATGTCGGTCAGGATGACGAGGACGTGCATATCCTTCTCGAACGCGAGGTATTCTGCGGCGGTCAGCGCCATACGCGGTGTGGCGATGCGTTCGACAGCGGGGTCGTTCGCGAGGTTGGAGAAGACGACCGTGCGGTCGATCGCGCCGGTGCGGCGGAAGTCGTTGATGAAGTATTCGGACTCCTCGAACGTGATGCCGATGGCGGCAAACACGACGGCGAAGTTCTCGTCGGTGCCGAGAACACGCGCCTGACGGGCAATCTGCGCGGCGAGGGCGGCGTGCGGCAGGCCGGAGCAGGAGAAGATGGGCAGCTTCTGGCCGCGGACGAGGGTGTTCAGGCCGTCGATCGTGGAGACGCCGGTCTGGATGAATTCGGCGGGATACGCACGGGCCGCCGGGTTCATCGGCAGGCCGTTGATGTCCTTGTACGCCTCGGGCAGGATGGCGGGGCCGCCGTCGATCGGCTCGCCCATGCCGTTGAAGACGCGGCCGAGCATATCCTCCGAGACGCCAAGCTCCAGCGGGTGGCCGAGGAAGCGCACCTTCGACTGGGCGAGGTTGATGCCCTGGGCGCTCTCGAAGAGCTGGACGACGGCGGTGTCGCCGTTTACCTCCAGCACCTTGCAGCGGCGCTTCTCGCCGTTCGGCAGCTCGATCTCGGCCAGCTCGTCGTAGGTGACGCCCTCGACGTTTTTGACCATCATCAGGGGGCTTGCGATCTCGCTGATGGTTTTGTATTCGCGAATCACTGCTCGTCGCCTCCTTCCGTAAGCTTCTCGATCTCGGCCTGCATTTCGGCCTCGATCTCGGCGTAGACCGTCTCGAACGCGTCGGGCGCGACCATCTTGGCGCGGCCGATACGCTCACGGGCGGCGATCGCGCTGAGTCCGGCAAGCTCCGCCCCGCGTTCGAGGGCGCGGCGGCAGAGTGTGTCGTAGCGGAGGATCAGACCGAGCAGACGGAACTGCTTGTCGTAGCCGGAATAGGCGTCCTCATCCACGAACGCGTTCTGCTGCAGGAAGTCCTCCCGGATCATCTTCGCGGTCTCGAGCGTCATCTGATCCTCGGCGCTCAGAGAGTCCCGGCCGACGAGCTTGACGATCTCGTTGAGCGTGTCCTCCTGCTGGAGAATGGCGAGGCTCTTTTCACGCAGTTCCATGAAGCCGGGGAACTGCTTGTCGTACCATTCGCGCAGCGTATCGACGTAGAGACTGTAGCTCGTCAGCCAGTTGATGGCCGGGAAGTGACGGGCGTAGGCCAGAGAGCTGTCGAGGCCCCAGAAGACCTTGACGATACGCATCGTCGC
>CAJOFW010000065.1:9212-12898 GCA_905234005.1 uncultured Oscillospiraceae bacterium | reverse complement strand
TGCGTTACCGCGACGCCTCGCCGGACGCCTCGCGGGAGGCTTCCCGGGAGGGCATCGCGCCGAAATTCGGCATACCGCCGCCGAAATTGCCGCCGCCGAAGCCGCCGGCGGAGCCGAGGGCGGACGCGTCGACGAGGGCGGAGCTGTCGGCGGCCTGGCCCTCGGAGGTCGAGGGGATCGTGCCGTCGAGCTGTCCGCGTACGCTCTCCGCCCGCAGCTCGAAGAACGTCAGAAGCTGCGTAACGCCCGCCTCGAACTCGTCGACCGTCACGTAGGAGATCGGGTCGCGTTCGATGTACGGCGCGATCAGCGCCCGCGTCGTCCCGATGAGATCGGAAAGATACCCGCTGTCGCACAGCCGCGTGAGAAAGTCCGCGTACAGCGCGTGATACCGGGCGACGTATTCGTCGGACGAGAACACCCACGCCACCATCGGCCTGTCCTCGAGCGAGCCGCTCGTGACCGGGGAGTCGATCGGATCGTTCACGGCGGAGGCGACGCTGCCGCTGCCGAAGTCGCCGAACGCCTCGTTGTAGTCCCACGGGATCATCGAGAGCACGCCGTCCTTCTCGTATAAATAGTAGTTGTGGACGGACGAGCCTGTGTAGCTGTCGCCGTTTGATACGAACGTGTGCGCCACGAGATACCGCAGCATCGCCTCCGTGTCGACGACCGATTCGACGTCCTCGAGGGCGTTCAGCTTCCTGAGCGATTCGATGAGGACGTACCGGTCGCGGCGGCTGATGTCGGTCTTGGCGCTGTCGAAGATGTTCGGATAGCTCGCCGGGTCGTCGTCGATGTAGAGGAGCTTCACGTCGTTCTGGCTGCCCATGCCGCCGCCTCCGCCCGCGCCGCCGTTGTTCAGGTTGTCGGGCTTATAGAGGTTGCCGTGCTCCGCGCCGTAATTGCGCTCCAAAAACGCGTCCTCCACGCCCTCGACCGCGAGGTAGAAGCCCCAGTCCTCGCCGTTTACCGTGATGAACACATAGCTGCAAAGCGGGGCCGGCACGCCGAATTCGTCCATCATGCGGTAGACGATATAATCGCGCATACACGAGTCGTCGACGACGAGGTTGTTGAGGCTCAGCTTGTCGAGTCCGTGGTAGCTTGCGCCGTCCGCGTAGTGGTCAAACTCCACCTTGAAGCTGTATTTGCCGCTTGATTGCGACCGCTGCATCGAGCTGTTGCCCTTGCCCCGGATCGCGGCGTCCGTGACCGTCTCGCCGTCGATGACCATGTCGCAGGCCATGTATTCCTTGCTCGTGCAGGTGCGGATGAACGTCGTCCAGTCGTCGTCCGGGACGAGGATGTCGATCGTGTGCACATAGCTTGTGTCGAACAGCGTATCGGCGTAATCCGCCGCCTCGCCGGACGCCGCCGCCGCTTCCGGTTCCGTGGTTTCCGTGAAATCCGCCGTGTTTGCCGCTGTCGAAGCCGCGGGTTCGGAATCCGCCGGTTCCGCCGCCGCGATTTCCGTCGCCGCCGCCGTGGACGCCCGCCCGCATCCGACCGGCAGAAGCAGCAGCAGCGCGAGCGCCGCCGCGAGGATGTGTCCTTTTCGCATGGTAGTATTCCCCTTTCCGATGGTGGCTCCATTATAGGCGGCGGGGGCGGAATCGTCAATCCCGCGGCGGCGCAAAAAAACGCCGGACCGCAGCCGGAGCGCGGCCTGCTTCCGGGCGGTTGCGGCGGTTCGGGGGCTGTGGTATAATATGACGATAGAACTGCGTGGCTTTTCCACGCGGACGATACGACGCCGGAGGAAACACCATGGACGCGCAATCGCTCCTGAAGCAATACTACGGCCACGCCGCCTTCCGTCCCGGGCAGCGGGAGCTGATCGACGCGGCGACGGCCGGCCGGGACGTGCTGGGCGTCATGCCGACCGGCGCGGGCAAATCGGTCTGCTACCAGCTTCCCGCCCTGCTGCTGCCCGGCGTCACGCTCGTCGTGTCGCCGCTGATCGCGCTGATGAAGGATCAGGTGACGGCGCTCACGCAGATGGGCATCCCCGCCGCGTATATCAATTCGTCGCTCACGACGGAGGCGTATTTCGATACGGTCGACCGGATGCGGGAGGGGGCGTACAAGATCATATACGTCGCCCCGGAGCGGCTGTTGAGTCCGTCGTTTCTGGACGTCATGCATGGCATGGAGGTATCCCTTGTGGCCGTGGACGAGGCGCACTGCGTCTCGCAGTGGGGGCAGGATTTCCGGCCGAGCTATCTGCAGATCGCGGCGTTCATCGGCCGGCTTCGCCGCCGCCCGGTCGTCGGCGCTTTCACCGCGACCGCGACGGAGCGGGTGCGGGACGACATCATCCGCCTGCTGGGTCTTGCGGAGCCGCTCTGCGTCACGACGGGCTTCGACCGGCCGAATCTGTATTTCGACGTGCGGACGCCGAAAAACAAGGCCGCCTGGCTCGCGGACTACATCCTGCGCCGGCCCGAGCAGAGCGGCATCGTCTACTGCGCCACCAGAAAGGCGGTCGAGAGCGTATGCGACGGGCTGCGGCGGCAGCATATCAGCGCCACACGCTATCACGCCGGTCTTGACGACGACGAGCGGCGTCAGAATCAGGAGGATTTCGTCTACGACCGCGCCGCCGTCATGGTCGCGACGAACGCCTTCGGCATGGGGATCGACAAATCCAGCATCGGCTATGTCGTCCATTACAATATGCCGAAGGACATCGAGAGCTACTACCAGGAGGCGGGCAGGGCCGGACGCGACGGCGAACCGGCGCAGTGCGTGCTGCTGTTCTCCGCCGGCGACGTGCGCACGGCGCGGTTTCTGATCGGCAGCGCCGCCGAGAACGAGAGCCTGCCCGAGGAAACGGCGGAGATCGTCCGCCTCGGCCAGCTGCGCCGCCTCAGGCAGATGGAGGACTACTGCCGGACGGGTAAATGCTACCGTGCGGCGCTGCTACGCTATTTCGGCGAGGACGCGCCGGAACGGTGCGATAACTGCGGCAACTGCCGGGGCGGGACGCATGAGACGGACATCACGGTCACGGCGCAGAAGATCCTGTCCGGCGTGGCGAGGGTGGAGCGGCAATACAGAAGCGGCCTCGGCGTCACGCTGATCACCCAGATGCTGCGCGGCAGCCGGGAGCAGCGGATACTGTCCCTCGGCCTTGACCGGCTCTCGACCTACGGCGTGCTGCGGGACGTCGACCGCACACGGGTGCGGGCGTACATCGACTGTCTGATTGCGCAGGGATATCTGTACCTGACCGACGGCGAGTACCCGGTGCTGCGGCTGACCGAACGGGCGGGGGACGTGCTGTTTCGCGGCGAACGCGTCGTATACGTCAGCCGGGAGGCGCCGGCGGAGCGAAAGCCCGCCGCCGCGACGGGTACGAAAAAGGCGGACGCGATCATGCCGGACGCGGACACACCGGACGCGGCGGTCGACGGCCTGTACGAATCGCTCCGCGCCCTGCGCCTGTCGGTGGCGCAGCGGGAGGGCGTCCCGGCGTATGTCGTATTCACGAACGCGGCGCTGGCCGACATGGCGCGAAAGCGTCCGCGCACCGTCGGGGAGCTGCTGCAGGTATCCGGCGTGGGCGAGGTAAAGGCCGGACGCTACGGCGCGGAATTCCTGCGGGCGATCGAGGCATGGGAGCGGGAGCACGAAAACGCGTGATACTTTTTCTTGAAAGAAAAAGTATCAAAAAGAACTTT
>CAJOFW010000065.1:0-9189 GCA_905234005.1 uncultured Oscillospiraceae bacterium | reverse complement strand
ACGAAGCTTTTAATCGGAGAACAGTATAATACGGTTTCCGATCGAATGGAAAAGCGAAAGCCGCCGGCCTCCGGAGCCGCGGGCTTTCGCTTTTTTCTTACCTTAAAACGATATGTTACGAAACGGCGCTTACCACTCGACCTTCTCCAGCGCCACGCCGCAGCGGCAGGGGAGGTAGAGCTTGATGCCGCAGCCGAATTCCGTGTCCCCGGCGTGGTAGACGGCGTCCATGCTGACGCGGCTCTGTCCGCCGAAGGGCCAGTCGTCGGTGGAGAGAACCACCCTGTAGCCGCCGGGGCCGGTGACGCGGCAGCTTATAAACACGGTCTCCTGGCTCCATGTGGGATGCAGGTTGAACGCGAACAGCAGCCCGCCCCGGGCAAAGAGCAGGAGCTTTCGCTCGTTGTCGATCCAGAGACTCTCGGCGGGGCCGGAGCAGTGGATGGCGCGGGTGTTCATCAGATACGTCATCGACCGGTCAAAGGCGGCGAGCCAGTCGAATTTCATATTCCAGTCCTGCACCAGCGACCACTGGCGGCGGGCGTAGTGGTAGCTCCAGCCGTTGCCCTCCCGGGGGAAGTCCACCCACTCGGGGTGGCCGAACTCGTTGCCGATGAAGTTCAGGTAGCCGTTGCCCGCCGTGGCGCAGGTCAGGAAGCGTATGACCTTGTGCATATCTATGGCGCGATCCATCGTGAGGCTGTGATAGTCCTTCGCCATGCCGGTGTACATCTCCGCGCCGGCCAGCCGGAACATCAGCGACTGATCGCCCACCAGCGCCTGATCGTGGGATTCGGCGTAGCCGATGCTCATCTCGCCGGGACGGCCCCAGGTCAGCTCGTGCCACAGGTAGTGCATATCCCAGTCGTCCTGCATCGTGTCCTTCACGAGCTTGATCCAGGTGTCGGGAATGCCCATGGACAGACGGTAGTCAAAGCCCACGCCGCCGTATTCCAGCGGCAGGCACATGCCCGGGAAGGCGCTGACGTCCTCGGCGATCGTCATGGCCTTCGGGTTGAAGTCGTGTATCAGCTCGTTTGCGAGCATCAGATAGATGCGCCCGTCCACGTTGGTGTTCATCGAGAACAGGGAGCAGGCGTCGCCGAAGCCGTTCAGGCCGTGATCCTCGTACATGATGGAGGTCACGCCGTCGAACCGGAAGCCGTCGAAGTGGAACTCCTCCATCCAGTATTTGAGGTTTGAAAGCAGGAAGTTGAGCACCTCGTGCCTGCTGTAGTCGAATATACGCGTCTTCCAGGCCGCGTGCCAGCCCCGGCTGCCGTCGTGGAAATACTGGTAATCGGTGCCGTCGAGCTGATTGAGGCCCTCGCCGGGGTTCGGGCAGGCGTGGCTGTGCACCACGTCCAGCAGCACCGAGAGGCCCATGCCGTGGGCCTTGTTGATCAGGTATTTCAGATCCTCCGGCGTGCCGTAGCGGTGGGACGGCGCGTAGAAGTTCGTCACCTGATAGCCGAAGGAGGCGTAGTAGGGGTGCTCCTGTATCGCCATGAGCTGCACGGTGTTGTAGCCGGCGTTCTTGATCCAGGGCAGCGTGTTGTCGGCAAACTCACGGTAGGTGCCGATGTGGCCGTGCTCCTGCGCCATGCCGATGTGGGCCTCGTAGATCATCGGCGAGTCGGGCCGCTGCCTGCGGAAGTAATCCCAGTCCGTCCACGCGAACGGCTCGTCCGGCATCCATATCTGCCCGCAGAGGGTTTCGGTGCTCATGTCCATCACGCAGCGGGTCATATAGGCGGGTATGCGCTCAAAGGCGGCGCCCTGCCGCCCGACAAGAAGCTTGATGAACTGGCCGTGCTTCAGCGCGTCCCGGCCGTCCAGATAAATCTCCCACACGCCGCCGCCGATGTGGCTGAGCGGGTATTCCCATTTGGCCCAGTAGTTGAAGTCGCCGCAGAGCCACGCCGCGTCCGCGCCGGGCAGCCACTCCCGGAACACCCAGCCGGTCTCGGTTCTGTGGAAGCCGAAGTAGTTGTGGGCGTTGGCAAATTCGGTGAGCGTGCGCCACTCGTTCAGCTTCCAGCGCACGTCGTTGAACCGGTCGAGATGCATACGAATCTCCCCGGCGCAGGGGTTCAGGCTCGGATCCTTCTCCATCAGAAGCCACAGCGCGTTGTCCACATGGATCATGGTGTTACCTCCCCGCATCGTCCCGGCACGCAGCCGAAACCCAGTCTATTTTACTCTACCATTTCCGACATGTGTTGTCAACCGAATGTCATACCGTTCGACGCGGCGCGGCCGCTTGACAGGGGGGAGGGACTGTGCTATGTTGACGGTATCAATCTGAAAAGGAGAATTCAACCCCATGATCCTCACGCCGAAGGCAGACGAGGTCATTCGTTTCTTTGAGGAGCTGGGCTTTGAAAAATGCCATGCCCCGACCGTCGACACGGGCAGGAGCCTCGTCACCAGTACGCAGATGAAGGACGCGGACGGCCATTCGATCGACATCGCCGGTGTTGAGAGCATGGAGCGGGATATGCAGATCATCCGCATGAACGTCGACGATTTCGACGAGGCGTATGCCATGCTGACCGCGAAGGGCTTTATTCATAACGGCGGCGGCAAGCCGGTCGAGACGGCGGCGAACAAATCCGCGCTGATGATCTCCCCGTCCGGCTTCGCGTTCGATCTCTGCCAGCACATCAAGACGTAACGCTTCCGTATGGACAGCTATTAAACGAGCGCTGCGGCAATCCTTTTTTACGGGATTGCCGCAGCGCTTTTTATCCGAAGGATTGGTTGACCCGGCCTCTTATCGGCGCGTCATACTGTTCTCAAATTAAAAGCTTCGTTTCGTTACCGGGCGCAAAACCTTGGAAATGCTGCCGTTTTGAGGCGAATGCAAAGTTCTTTTTGATACTTTTTCTTTCAAGAAAAAGTATCATTCTTCCGATTCGTAAATCACGATCCGGCCCTGACCGCAGGGGTCGGCGTATTCCTCGCCGATCACGCCGCCGAGGGTGTCGACGATGTAGTCGATGAGCATCTGGTTATCAAGCTTCACCCGATCCTGCAGAAGCGGCGAACCGTCGAACACGGTGTAGCCGCCGCCGTGGTTGAGCAGCGAGTGGTCAAACCCGGCGAGCGTATAGGTTCCGTCCGGGTCGATCGGCTCGCCGCCGACGAGCACATTCCGCACACGGCGCGGCCCCTCCCCGATGGATACCATCATGCCGTTCCCGTCCTCGACGCAGAGGCTCTCCACCGAGACGTCGACCTCATAGCTTATGCCCGACACCTGCGGGAAGCAGCCGACCTCGTCCGGCAGCGCCCGGACGCCCCACTCCAGCGCGTCGAGCATCTGCTGTCCGGTGACCTCGATCACGCACAGCGCGTTGCCGTAGGGGAACACCTTGAGGATGTCGCCGCAGGTGATGTCGCCCGCGTCGATGTCCACGCGGATGCCGCCGCCGTTGACGAACGCGAAGTCGGCCCCGGCCTGCGCCCGGCAGGCGTCGGCGCACAGGTCGCCGAGGTTCGTCTCGGCGCGGCGCACCATCCGCACCGGCTTGCCGTCCGCGTCGACCGCCTCCGGGTCGTTGATCGTCAGCGTAAAGGGCGTGTACGCCACGACGGTATCGAGCTGCTCCTCCAGCGCCGCGGCGGCCTCCGCCACCTTCTCGCCGACGGGGTTGTCGATGCCGAGAAGCTGCGGGGCGGGGATGTCGTTTGTCCAGCTCCATATGCCGGTCTCCAGCACCTCGCCGTCGGCGGAGATGTGGCTGTAGCCGACGCAGGCGAGCTTTGTGCCGCAGGCGGAGCGGATCACGTCCACGCCGTCGATGTTCTTCATGACGACCTGCTCGGTGTCGTGGCTGTGGCCGTCCAGAAACACGTCGATGCCCCGGGTGTGCTCGATGATGTCGGCATACGTCCACGGGCTGCACTCGGCCTCCAGACCGCAGTGCCCCATCACGTAGACAAGCGACGCGCCCTCGGCCCGGGCGGCGTCGACGGCGCTCTGCACGGCGTCGTACAGACGCTCGCCCGTCTCATCCTGCATGAAGCCGTAGACGTATTCGCCCGCCTCGTTCTGGAAGGTCGTCGGCGTGGAGTCGGTGATCGTCCGGGGCGTGGTGACGCCGACGAAGGCGATGCGCAGTCCGGCGGCCTCCAGAATCACATACGGCTCGAACACCAGCTCGTCCATATACGTGAAGTTGCAGCTAATGTAGGGGTGTCCGGCCAGCGCCGTCAGCTCGAGAAAGCGATCCATGCCGTAGTCAAACTCGTGGTTGCCGGGGATCGCGGCGTCGTAGCCCGCCGCGTTCATCAGCTCGACGACGGCCTCGCCCCGGCTCAGCGTGCCGATCGGCTCGCCCTGCACCGCGTCGCCGTCGTCCACCAGCAGCGTCGTATAGCCCTGCTTTTCGAGTGTGTCGCGTATCTGCTTCAGACCCGCAAGGCCGAAGCCCTGGTCGATGCCGCAGTGGATATCGCTCGTGTAGAGGATGTAGACCTCGCCGTTTTTCTCCGCCGGCGCTTCCGCCGGGGTCGTCTCCGGCGACGCCTCCGCCGCCAGGGCGGCACCGCCGCAGACCGCCGTAAGCAGCAGCGTCACGATCAGGAATATGGCCGTAAGGCCGCCTCTGCGCTTCATAGTTCCGTTTCTCCTTCCGTGAGAATGTTGATTATATCAGCTCATGATGACAGCTCATGACGGCTGTCAGCCGTCTGTATCGAATCATGGTTTTCTCCTCCTGTTTACGGCATTCTTTATTCCGTGTTCTTCTGCCGCGTTTCGTCGTACCCGGCGCGGCGGTCATTTGACGGCGATCATCTGGTCGAAGCCGGTCGTTTCAAAGATTTCCCGCACCACGTCGGACGCGTTCACCACGGCGACCGAACCCGGCCCGAGCCTCTTGACGGCCATCATCAGCACGCGCAGTCCGGCGGAGGAGATGTATTCGAGCGCCGCCGCGTCCAGCTCTATCGCCGATATTCCCTCATAGCGGGTCTCAAAGGTCTCCAGCAGCGCCGGGGCGCTGATCGTATCGATCCGGCCGGCGACGCGGCAGAGAAGCGCAGCATCCCGCTTTTCGCAGGCTATGCGCAGGTTGTCGGTCTGCTTCGCGCCCTCGATGACCGGTTCCCCGGTGAAGGACGGATCGGCGGTCATTTTCCACAGGGAGGAGGTCTCCAGCAGCCGCCTGTACGCGGCGCTCCACGCCTCCGGTACCTCGCGGAGCATGGTCAGCGCCTCGTCGCCGTGCCAGAACGGAAGAAGCTCCACGTTCAGGCCGTGCCCGCGGAGGAATGCGCGCTTTTTGGCCTCGTCCCAGTTCGACACGCCCTCGTTGTAGATGTTGGCGGATTTTACGGTTTGCCTTCGCGCCTCGTTGTAGCGCCTCGCCGCGTCGGGGCTGCTCATGCCGGCGGTGGCAAACGCCTCGTAGTCCACGCCGAAATCCGACGTGATCCACGCGCCGCCGTGACGCAGCAGGATCTGACGGAGCCCGTCCGCGAGCTGCCCGGCCTCGTCCGCCGACAGATAGGAGAGAAGCCCCTCGCAGGAGATCAGCAGCCGCCCCTCCAGCAGCGACGCCGCGTACTCGAGCGACGCCGCGTTCGTGGCGTCACCGCCCACATACGCGGGGTGATCGCTCGGAAGACCAAGCCCGTCCGCCAGCGCCTGCAGCTCCTCCGCGACGACGGGGACGTCCAGCCCGACATAGTCGACGCCGTTCTGACCGCAGTAGAGCGAACGCGGCGTATAGCCGCAGGCGACGTCCAGAAGCCTCGTATAGCCCTCCGTCCGCAGGAAGCGTGACACCGCCGCGTAGCGCGCCTCGATCGACAGCGTGACCCCGGTCATGAGCGCTTTCGCGTCCTCCGGGGACAGCGGCGAGGGCTGACCGCCGTTTCCCGTGTCCCTTCGCGTCAGCACATCCTGCGCGCCCAGCGCCGCGATCATCCTTTTGGCGTCCCCGTTTCCCGCGCCGGCGAGCATAAACAGCGTGCTCTTCGCCGTGAGATAGGTGGGGTTCACCACAGACCTGTAATCCATATCATTTGCTCCCTTCCGGCTTTCCGCCGTTTTTGTTGACTGTTCAGCACCCGGCGGGTGCTGAACAGGGTTACTCGCGCTTATCGCACCCGGCTCACGGGCGATCATGCCTTGCGCAGCAGGAACTGGTCAAAGCCCGTGGTTTCCAGAATCTCCCTGACCTCCGGGCTTACGCCCGTCATCGTGAAGTTGTCCTTGTTATCGAGCGACTTGTACATCATCAGGAGCACCCGCAGACCGGCGGAGGACACGTAGGCCATCCGGCTCACGTCCACATGGATGCTCTCGATGCCGTCGCCGGCCTCCTGAAACCGTTTCAGAAGCTCGGGGGCGGTGATCGTGTCCATGCGGCCCTGCACGGAGACCGTGAAGACGCCGTCTTTCAGCTCGCTCTCGACCGCGAAGGGGAGGTCACGGGCGGGGGCGTCCGTGCTCGCGGCGTTCTCGTCGACGGTCAGCGTGTAGATCTCCATTTTGCCGTAGGCGTCGGCGAGAGCGGCCGCCACGTCCTCGGTTACAGTCCGCAGCGTCGGGAGATAGGCGCTGACCGACTCGGCCCTGACGTGGAAGCCCTGCTCCCGCAGGAAACGCTTTGCCCCGTCCGGGCCGTTCGCGAACAGGCTGTTCTGGCTGAACGCCGTATCCGACAGATTGGCGACAATGTCGTTCATCCGCGCCGTGAAGGCGGTCATATCGCCCTTCATCAGCTCGCCGAACGTCAGCGTGTAGATTTCGATGATGTCGACGTCCGCCGTGATCCAGCACCCGCCGAATTCCGAGAGCAGGCGGTGAACGGCCCGGCACATGCTGACAAGCTCGGACTCGCTGAAGTACCCGAGCAGGCCCTCCGTCACGATGCACAGCTCGCCGTGTACGTCGCCCAGCGCCCCGCGGAGGGATTCGTAATTGGTGGCGTCGACGGCGGCGTAGACCATGTCGTCCGACTGTATGACGCTCGCGGCGGCCGGCTTCATCTCGTCGATCACGACCGGCAGGTCAAGGCCGAAATACTTCAGCCCCCTGTCCACGACCCGGAAGCCACGCGGCGAATACCCGCAGGGGAGGTCGACGATGATCGGCTTGCCGCTTCGCAGAGCCGCCTCGTTGTACAGGCCGTAACGGGCCTCCTGCGCGACTGCGTAGCAGTTCAAAAACTCCGGGGTCGGCGAATGATCGACCTCCCGCTTCGCCTTGGCCAGATCGAGATAAGCCGCCAGCCGCTGCGCGTCCGGGTCGCCCCCGCGCAGCAGCATCATGACGGTTCCCTTGGCCGTCGTATAGACGGGGTTTACAAGCTTCTGAAGCTCCCTGTTATCCATAAAGCATCATCCTCCTGTGACGTAATACCCACACAAACGGGCGGGGCGCGTTTTTTCGGAGACAAGCATAGCACAGCTTAGCGAAAATGAAAAGAGGAAAGCCGACGGTTTTGCGATTTCCCGGGTCAGAAAAAGAAAAGCGTACGAACGGTTGCGCCGGAGGCGCGGATGTGGTACAATGTCGGCGGTTTGATTTTTCACATTTTTTTGAAAGGAACTACCGCTATGAAGATCACATCGTTCAATCCGTTGATCGTATCCCCGAAGGCCGAGGACGCCATCGCCCTTTTTGAGGCGCTGGGCTTTGAGCGGCGGCATCAGAAGACGGGCATCAACGGGGACATCACCAGCGTTGCGATGAAGAACGCCGACGGCTTCCAGGTGAACGTGGCGCAGGTGGACAAAGTCCCCCAGGATATGACGCTCATCCGCATGAACGTGGACGATTTCGACGAGGCCTACGCGTTCCTGACCGCCCGCGGCTTCAGGAACGCGCAGGGCGACAGCGTGACGGATACGGGCACCTCCCGCGCAACCATGATGGTTTCCCCCTCCGGCTTCGCCATCAATCTGGCCCAGCACATCAAGGCTTGATACTGTAATCCGTCCGAAGACCCGCCGCGCAGGCCGCGGCGGGTTTTATGACGCCGCCGCCGGGGAGCGGGGGACGCGGCGCCGCATAACGGAACCTGCCCCGCGCATACACTCTACCAACTTGCAAGCGGGAGTGGTATGAGTTGCGTGAGGATATATCCCGGCGGGCGGTGGAGCTTGCGCTGTACATCGTGGAAAACGGCGCGACCGTCCGAGAAGCCGCCGGGCATTTCGGCGTCTCCAAATCGACCGTACATACTGTTGTAACGTTATAGAACGTTTTTTATGGATGATACGATAAGACCTCAAAAACATAACAAATCCGGCCCGGGAACACTTCCCGAGCCGGACGTTCATTATGTATCAGATACCTCATACTGTTCTCCAATGAAAGGCTTTGTTCCGTTACCGGGCGCGAAACCTTGGGAACGCTGACGTTTTGAAGCGAATACAAAGTTCTTTTTGCTGCTTTTTCTTTCAGGAAAAAGCAGCGGCCTTATCTGCCTGTTCAGCCGCCTGACGGATCGCCGCCTCCGCCTTCTGCCGGTTGGCCTCGATAAACACTTTCAATAAAATGTCCGCGGTGGCTTCCACCGTGTTGGGGTTGTGGAAGCGATAGTTGAGTTTTTGCTCCTTCACGGTGGCCCGCCTCCCCTCATGACCGCTTCAATATATGAGCAGGAAACAACTGTTTATGAACGGAGATGCCGTGTCACCGGGCGTCCTGCCCGCGGCTCTTTTCCGGCCTGCGCCCCGAGCGGGCTAATACGATCTCGGGCGGGAGCCGATCCATGGCCCGCTGGAGATTCTCGCAATCGGCGCGGAGCTGCGCGTCGGCCGGCCTCGCCCGTTCCTTCAGGCTGCCGACCGTCAGGATGTCGAGAGCGCATTCGATGCCCTCCATTTCCCGGCAGGCCAGCGCAGCGGGTGCTGAACAGTTGCGGGAAAACAAAAATCCCGGCGTCGTCTCGTAAAACGACGCCGGGATCGGCGGGATATACAGTTTTGGTTCAGCTCGTCATCGGGTCATAGTTGTCAAAAACCGGCGATCCGGCGATCGGGAGGTCTGCGCGTGGATGCAGGCGCTGCGCTCAAGACGAAACAGATCCTTCGGATCATCTTTATGTCAGGTGTACTGCCAGCCATACCATGACCGCCTCAAATATCTCCATCCTCACACCTCCGCAAGGACGCCGCCGCTCATTTTATAGACCGCGTCGGCATAGGCGGCGGCTTCGGTCTCGT
>CAJOFW010000064.1 GCA_905234005.1 uncultured Oscillospiraceae bacterium | reverse complement strand
CGCTGCTCATATCCGCCGGCGGCGGGAACGGCGGCAAGCTCTCGAAGCGTCTCGGCAGTCTCAGCACGGAGGTTCTGCGCCGGACGACGACGCCGGAAGCGGTCACGGGCCGTCTCGCCCACCTCTGCGGCCTGACCGACACCCCCGCCCCGATCACCCCCCGCGAGCTTCTGCCCGCGTTCACATGGGATCGCGTCGCAAAAGCCGACATCCCGGTCGACGAGACCGCGATGGCATAAGGCTGTTCCCTGATGAACAGCTCTGTCTTATTACCGGGCACAAACCACTGGAAGCTCTGTCGTTATAAAGCGAATACATAGTTCTTTTTGCTGCTTTTTCTTTGGGGAAAGAGTATGATATCCCCCGCCCCGCACACAAGCGGGACGGGGGATGCTTATTCACGAAACAGCTCCTCGATGGAGACGCCCAGCACCTCGGCGAGGCCGCGCAGCTCGATATCGGTCACGGTACGCCGCCGCTCCTCGAGGCGTGATATGGAGCCGCGGCAGATATAGATCGCCAGCGTCTCCAGCCGGTCGGAAAGCGTCTCCGCTCCATCCGCAGCCTCCGCACCTTAGGCCCCACAACATTCTGCCCCTCGCCGTCAATCAGCCTCGCCATGATACGCCCTCCTTTGTCTTGACTTAGGACAAAAAAGAGCGTAAACTACAAAACAGGGAATGTTGTCCTGTTACAGGACAACGCATGATTATTTTGCGAGGTGATGACATGGACGCACGAAAGGAGCTGCTTCTGGCATCGGCAGCCAGGCTCTACAGTCTCGGCGTCGATCTGGAGGCGGCCCGTGAGAGGTGCTCGCCGCAGATGCGGCAACCGCAAGACATGGCATTTATTACTCCGGCAACACCGGCATGGCGCATAATTTGCGGTTATTTTGTTGCCGGAGTAATAATTGGAGCACAGTATTAATCTTTTTCTTTGGGGAAAAAGCAGCAAAACCGCGCCCGCCCCGCAGTTGGGGTGGGCGCGGTTTTGTGGTTGGTTATCACAGCCCGAGCTGCTCCCACAGGTCGGGGCTGAGGGTCTGGAGGGAGTCGATCACGACGACGCAGTCCTCGCGGACGTTCTGCAGCACGGTGATCATGCGATCCGTCGGGATCGCGACGCAGCCGCCCGTGTAGGGCTTCACGGCCCCGAAGCAGTGCAGGAAGATCGCCGAGCCGACGCCGGGCACGCCGTCCTCGTTGTAGCTGATGTTCAGGCAGTATTGATATTCATTGACGTAGTCGATCAGGTGCTCGCAGTCGTCGACCGAGAGGTCGGGCAGGTCGTTGACGCTGACCATCGTGTTGTAGGCGTAGCCCTCGCGGCCGTCGCCGGACCAGTAGTCGTCGTCCGTGACCTGATGGTAGGGCATGGCGCAGCCGGGATCGGCGGCGATGCCGAACGCGCGGGTGAAGTGGAACGTGCCGACCGGGGTCTTGGCGTCGCCCTCTCTCGTCTTGCCGAGGCCGTACTTGCCGATGAAGCCGGGCGTCGTCATGATCTGATGCCAGACGCCGTCCGCGTCCTTCTCGTGCATGGAGATATACGCGGTCGTGAGGCCGACGCCGGCGACGACCAGAAGCTGCTCCGCGTCCTGCGCGGCGTCAAGCCCGGCGACCCAGTCCGGGGACAGTTCAAGCCCGGCGGCGTCGGTCGCCGCCCCGGCTGCCGCCGGTTCCGCCGTCGGCTCCCCGGAGGAGGCGAAACACAACCCGCCGGTCAGGCTCGCGGCGGCGAGAATGAGCGCCAGAATGCCGGCGAGGGCTTTGCGTGTGGATTTCATGGAATACACCTTCCTTATTGAATTGCCTTGTGAAATGGCGACGCCGACGCCCCGCCCTCTCAGGACGGGGGTTTCGCGGCGAATTACAGATTCTTCAGGCTCTCCGCGAGGTTCGCGGCGAGGGCCTGCGCCTTTTGCAGCTTCTCGCGCTCGGCGGCGACGACGCGTTCGGGTGCGCGGGAGGTAAAGCTCTCGTTCGCGAGCTTCTTCTCCTGTGCCTCGATGTCACGCTTCGCCTTCGCCAGCTCCTTCTCGATGCGGGCGCGTTCGGCGGCGAGATCGACAAGCTCCGCCATCGGCATGAACAGCTTCGCGTCCTCGGTGACGACCGTGACCATGCCGTTCGTATCGGCGGGCGGCTCGGCCGCGACGGTCACCTCCCCGGCGTAGGCGAGGTTCGCCATATACACGGCGCTCCTGTCAAACACGTCGGTCTTCGCCGTGGCGACGATCAGGTGCGGGCGGCGGGACGGCGGGACGTTCATCTCGGCGCGGCGGCTGCGGACGGCCTTGACGGCGGTCATGATGCTCTCGAAATCCGCCTCGTCGCCGGGGAAGGACAGCGCCTCGCTGTACGCGGGGTAGTCGGCGACGATCAGGGCGTCGCCCTCGTGCGGGATCGCGCCGTAAATCTCCTCGGTGATGAACGGCATGAACGGGTGCAGCAGCTTCAGGATGTCGGTCAGCACGTAGAGCAGCACCCTCTGCGCGTCCACGTCGTTTTCACGCAGGCGGGGCTTTGTCAGCTCTATGTACCAGTCGCAGTAGCTCTCCCAGATGAAGTCGTAGATCTTCGACGCGGCGAGGCCCAGCTCGTACCTGTCGAAGTTGTCGTTGACCTCCGCGATCAGATCGTTGAGCTTCGAGAGGATCCATCTGTCCTCGAGCTTCAGCTCGTCGGGCAGCGACGCGTCCTCGACCGTGAGGTTCATCATGACGTACCGGGCCGCGTTCCAGAGCTTGTTCGCGAAATTGCGCATGGCCTCGCACCGTTCGGTGTAGAAGCGCATATCGTTGCCGGGGGAGTTGCCGGTGATGAGGTTGAACCGCAGCGCGTCCGCGCCGTAGCGGTCGATCATTTCGATCGGGTCGACGCCGTTGCCGGCGGATTTGGACATCTTCTTGCCCTGCGGGTCGCGGATGAGACCGTGGATCAGCACCGTGTGGAACGGCTCGCGTCCCATGTGCGCCATGCCCGAGAAGATCATCCGGGCCACCCAGAAGAATATGATATCGTAGCCCGTGACGAGCACGTCGGTCGGGTAGAAGTAGCGCAGATCCTCGGTATCGTCCGGCCAGCCGAGCGTCGAGAACGGCCAGAGCGCGGACGAGAACCACGTATCGAGCACGTCCGGGTCGCGTTCGATGTTTTTCGAGCCGCACTTTTCGCAGGCGCAGGCGTCCTCCCGGGAGACGGTGACGTGGCCGCAGTCGGCGCAGTACCACGCGGGGATCTGGTGGCCCCACCAGAGCTGGCGGCTGATGCACCAGTCCTTGACGTTGTACATCCAGTTGAGGTACGTCTTCGAGAAGCGCTCGGGGACGAATTTGATCGTGCCGTCCTCGACGACGCGGATGGCCTCCTTCGCGAGCGGCTCCATTTTGACGAACCACTGATCGCTTGCCAGCGGCTCCACGTCGCTGTGGCAGCGGTAGCAGGTGCCGACGTTGTGGACGTGCTCGTCGATTTTGACGAGATAGCCCTGCTCCTCGAGATCGGCCAGCACGGCGGCGCGTGCCTCGTAGCGATCCATGCCGTCGTATTTGCCGCCGTTGATGATGCGGCCCTCGCCGTCGATGACGAGAATCTGCTCGAGGTCATGGCGCAGGCCGACCTCGAAGTCGTTCGGGTCGTGGCACGGGGTCATCTTGACGCAGCCGGTGCCGAAATCCATGTCGACGTACTCGTCCGCCACGATGGGGATCTCGCGGTTCATGAGCGGGAGGATGCACGTCTTGCCGACGATGGAGGCGTAGCGCTCGTCATTCGGGTTCACGGCGACGCCGGTGTCGCCCAGCATCGTCTCGGGACGGGTCGTCGCGACGACGACCTCGCCGCTGCCGTCGGACAGCGGATAGCGGATGTGCCAGAGCTTGCCGGGCTTCTCCTGATACTCGACCTCCGCGTCGGACAGCGCCGTCGTGCAGTGCGGGCACCAGTTGATGATGCGCTTGCCCTTGTAGATGAGGCCCTTCTCGTACAGCGAGCAGAAGACCTCGCGCACGGCCTTCGAGCAGCCCTCGTCCATCGTGAAGCGCTGGCGCTCCCAGTCGCAGGAGGAGCCGAGGGTTTTGAGCTGCGTGACGATGCGGTCGCCGTATTTGTTTTTCCAGTCCCAGACGCGTTCGAGGAACTTGTCCCGTCCGAGATCGAACCGGGTCAGGTGCTCATCCTCGCGCAGCCGCTCCTCGACCTTGATCTGCGTCGCGATGCCGGCGTGGTCGTAGCCGGGCAGCCACAGGGCGGAATAGCCCTTCATGCGCTTGTAGCGGATCAGCACGTCCTGGATCGTCTCGTCCACGGCGTGGCCGAGGTGGAGCTGACCGGTGACGTTCGGGGGCGGAATGACGATGGTGAACGGCTTTTTGTCCGGGTCACGCTCCGCGTGGAAGTACCCGCCCTCGAGCCATTTGTCATAGATTTTGCGTTCGACCTGTTTGGGGTCGTACTGTTTGGGCAGCTCTCTCATCGAAACAGCGCCTCGATTTCCGCCGCCTGCGACAGGCCGACCTTTTTATTGAGCAGCTCGCCGTCGCGGAAGGCCAGCAGCGACGGGATGGACATGATGCCGTAGCGCTGGGCAAGCTCGGGGTAATCGTCCACGTTCACCTTGCCGACCTTCACGGCGTCCTGTCCGGCGGCGAAGGCGTCCACGATGGGGCTTTGCATCTTGCAGGGGCCGCACCACGCGGCCCAGAAATCGACGAGGGTGTCGCCGGCGGCGATGGTCTCGTCAAAGGTTTCCTTTGTAAGTTCAAGAACGGTCATGATGGATTCTCCTTTAAGAATGTATCGGCGCTGAGCGCCGCGATATTTCCGTCTCCGACGGCCTTCGCGATCTGGTAAGGCCGGCCGGTGCAGTCGCCGCAGGCGAACACGCCCGGAATGCTCGTGCGCATGGCGCGGTCTGCGGCGATATGGTTTTCGGACAGTGACAGCCCCGGGACGAGCACGGCGGCGGCGATGGCGTCCCGGAGGACGAACACGGCCTCGACCGGGTACTCGACGCCGTCGGCGACGAGTGCGGCGACGGTCTCGACGCCGGTGATCTCATAGCGTTTGGCGCGGGATCGGTCGAAATACTCGACCTCGCAGCCGATGGAGCGCAGGAAGTCGGCCTCGCCCTCCGCCTCGGCGGACAGGCCGATGACGGCGACGCGTTTGCCGCGATAGAGCATCCCGTCGCAGGTGGCGCAGTAGCTCACGCCCCGGCCCAGAAGCTCGGTCTCGCCGGGGTACGCGGCCGTCTGCGCCGCGCCGGTCGCGAGGATGATCGAACGCGCCGTATACACGTCCTGCCCGACGCTGGCCATGAACTGCCCGCCCAGAGCCATCACGCCGGTAACTCGCCCGGTCACCGACCGGATATCCCGCTCGTTGAGTCCGACGCTCATCGCGCCGAGCAGCTCCGCGCCGCTCATGCCGGCGAGGCCGGGATAGTTGTCGATCCTGTGTGCGCGCCAGAGCGCGCTCGTCTCCGGCGCGTTGGAGATGAGGCACACGGAGCGCCCCCGCGCCCGGGCCGTCAGCGCGGCGGATATGCCCGCCGGCCCCGCGCCGATGATGAGAATGTCAAACGCGCCGTCCATAGCGCCGCCTCCTTCTGTACACATAACGCCGGTTCCGCCGACGGGAACTCGGGGTTGCAATTTTCAGAAAACTATTATAATATATTATTCCGCAAAAAGGAAGCGTCAAACCGCAAAAGCGCGGATTTTTTGGTAATATGCGCAGTTCCGGCGGCGCGGACGGCGCAGCATTGGCGGTTGCGCCAAGTCAAAACGCCGCGATCGTGTGGTATAATACAGAAAGCGTCAGATCATTCACGGACGGAAGAGAGGATTACGGCTTATGGACGAGAACGCGAAAAACTTCATTCTGGACTTCGTCGCGGAGGACATCGCCCCCGGCGGGCGGTTCGAGGGGATGCGGGTGCACACACGCTTCCCGCCCGAGCCGAACGGCTACCTGCACATCGGCCACTGCAAGGCGCTGTGCATCGACTTCGGCACCGCCGAGCGCTTCGGCGGCCTGACGAATCTCCGCATGGACGACACAAACCCCGCCAAGGAGGACACCGAGTTCGTCGAGGCGATCCAGGAGGACATCCACTGGCTCGGCTTCGACTGGGGCGACCGCTTCTTCTACGGCAGCGACTACTTCGAGAAGACCTACGAGCTGGCCGTCGGCCTCATCAAAAAGGGTCTGGCCTACGTGTGCGAGCTGACGCCGGAGCAGTTCCGCGAATATCGCGGCGACGTCAACACCCCGGCCCGCAGCCCGTGGCGAGACCGCCCGGTCGAGGAGAGCCTTGACCTGTTCGAGCGTATGCGCGCCGGCGAGTTCCCCGAGGGCAAATACACGCTCCGGGCGAAGATCGACCTCGCCTCCGGCAACTTCAATATGCGCGATCCGGTGCTGTACCGCATCCGCTACATCGAGCACCACCGTCAGGGCACGAAATGGTGCGTCTTCCCGATGTACGACTTCGCCCACCCGATCCAGGACGCGCTCGAGGGCATCACGCACTCGCTCTGCTCGCTCGAGTACGAGGATCACCGCCCGCTGTACGACTGGGTCATCGAGCACGCCGACGTGCCCTCCCGCCCGCGTCAGATCGAGTTTTCGCGTCTCGGCATCAACTACACGGTCATGTCGAAGCGCAAGCTGCGCCGTCTCGTGGAGGAGGGGTATGTCTCCGGCTGGGACGATCCCCGTATGCCGACGCTGTGCGGTCTGCGCCGCCGGGGCTACACGCCCGGGGCCGTGCGCACGTTCATCACCCGCATCGGCGTGTCGAAGGTCACGAGCACGGTCGAATACGCGTTTCTCGAGCACTGTCTGCGCGAGGAGCTGAACGAGAAGGCCGAGCGGCGCATGGCCGTCCTGCGCCCGGTGAAGCTCATCGTCACGAACTACCCCGAGGGGCAGCGGGAGACGTTCGACGTCGAAAACAACAACCTCGACGAAGCCGCCGGCACGCGGCCCGTCAGCTTCTCCCGGGAGCTGTGGATCGAGGCCGACGACTTCATGGAGGACGCGCCGAAGAAGTACAACCGCCTCTACCCCGGCAACGAGGTGCGTCTGAAGGGCGCGTACATCGTCCGCTGCACCGGCTGCGAGAAGGACGAGGCCGGAAACGTGACCGCCGTCCTGTGCGAATACGACCCGGACACCCGCGGCGGCAACGCCCCGGACGGCCGCAAGGTGCGCGGCACGATCCACTGGGTGAACGCCCTCGACTGCGCCGACGCGGAGATCCGGCTGTACGACAACCTCTTCTCCGACCCGGAGCCGGACGCGGCGGAGGATTTCATCACCTGCCTGAACCCCGCCTCGCTCGAGGTGCTGACCGGCTGCAAGGTCGAGCGGGCGCTCGAGAACGCCGCGTCCACCGAGCGCTTCCAGTTCCTGCGCACGGGCTACTTCGCCCCCGACAGCGTCGACTCAAGGCCCGACCGCCTCGTCTTCAACCGCGCCGTGGCCCTGAAGGACAGCTTCAAGGCGTAATACTTTTTCTTGAAAGAATCCGACCGGCTTCCACAAGGCCGGTCGGATTCTTATACTGTTCTCTGATAAAAGCTTCGTCTCGTTACCGGGCACAAAGCCTTGGAAACGCTGTCTTTTCGATGCGAATACAAAGTTCTTTTTGATACTTTTTCTTCCAGGAAAAAGTATGAACGCGCCAATCCCCCGTGGCAGCGGCTGATTGACCGCGAAAAACGCCCCCACCCGATCGGACGGGGAGC
>CAJOFW010000063.1 GCA_905234005.1 uncultured Oscillospiraceae bacterium | reverse complement strand
GTCCTCATCCGCGAGACCCGGCGCGAACAGCAGCGCAAGGCACAGAAGCAGCGCCGCCGCGAGGTAGAATGTTCGCTTCATGGTGTGGTCATCCTGACAGGCAATGGAATGGAATCGGCCGGATTCGGCCGGTATCGGTTGCCGTGAACGGTTGTATGATGTAATATTATAACAGTCTCGCGGCGAAATGCAATGTGATTTTTCAGGAAAACGCTTTGGAAGGGGCCTGACGGCATGAAAATGAAAATCGCGCAGATACAGCTTGCGGCGAGCGCGGACGCGGACGCGAACCTGTGCGCGGTATCGGACGCCATGGACGCGCTGGACGCGCAGCGGCCCGATCTCGTGGCGCTCGGGGAGATGTTCTGCTGTCCGTATGACACGGCGTGCTTTCCCGCGTACGCGGAGCCGGAGGGCGGCGGGACGTGGCGGGCGCTGGGCGGCCTTGCGGCGCGGCACGGCGTGCTGCTGTCGGCGGGGACGGCGCCGGAGCTTGGCGCGGACGGACGGGTGTACAACACGGCGTATGTCTTCGGCCCGGACGGGGCCATGCTCGCAAAGCACCGGAAAATGCACCTCTTCGACGTGGACATACGCGGCGGGCAGCGCTTTCGGGAG
Organism: uncultured Oscillospiraceae bacterium; assembly: GCA_905234005.1. GTDB lineage: Bacteria > Bacillota > Clostridia > Oscillospirales > Oscillospiraceae > CAJOIG01. The sequence continues at coordinate 6,449 of CAJOFW010000063.1, read as the reverse complement.
TCGGACACGCTGACGGCGGGCGACGCGGTCACGGTGTTCGATACGGCGTTCGGGCCGATGGGGCTTTGCGTCTGCTTCGACATCCGGTTCCCGGAGCTTGCGCGGCTGATGGCGCTGCGGGGGGCGCGGGTGGTGCTCGTCCCGGCCTCGTTCAACGGGACAAGCGGCCCGGCGCACTGGGAGCTGTGCTTCCGGGCCAGGGCCGTAGACAACCAGTGCTGGTACGTCGGCACGTCCGGCGCGCTCGATACCCGGGCCGGCTATCACGCGTGGGGCCACAGCATCGTCGTGTCCCCGTGGGGGGACGTGGCGGCGCAGATGGACGAAAAGCCCGGCGTACAGGTCACCGAGATCGACCTTGCCGCGGTCGACGACGTCCGCGCCCAGCTCCCGCTTCTGTCCGCCAGACGGACGGACGTCTACCGGATCGATACTTTTTCCTGAAAGAAAAAGTATCCAAAAAGAACTTTATATTCGCTTTGAAAAGGCAGCGTTTCCGGGGCTTTGCGCCCGGTAACGAGACAAAGCTTTTCGTTGGAGAACAGTATTAGACGGCGGGCGGATTTGTTCCGTCGGAAAAACAGCGCGGCAGCGCCCCGGAAGGATCGTCCTTCCGGGGCGCTGTATCAATCGGGGTGAATTTTATTTTCCCGAGACGGTCACGCCGTCGAAGGCCATGTAGGGCATGACGACGTCGCCGTCGGACAGGGTCTCGCGGCTGACGGCGCGGACGTTTCGGAGCATATCGGCGAGGTTTCCGCTGATCATCGTCTCGGTCAGCGGCCGGGTCAGGCGGCCGTTTTCGATGAGAAAGCCGTTTTTCGCGACGCCGGAGAATTCGCCGCTGGCGGCGGGCTGGCCGCCGGAGAAGCGCATCAGATAGACGCCGCGCTCTATGCCCGCGATGATGTCCGCAAGCGGGGCGTCGCCCGGCTCGACGATCATGGACAGGGACGTGTTGCCGGCGCGTGTAAAGCCCGTGCGGTTCGCGCCGTACTGCGTGAGCCAGAAGCTCTCCAGCACGCCGTTTTTGAGGATGTGGCAGTCCTCCGCCGGGTAGCCCTCGCCGGTGTAGCGCTGGAAGCTCACGAGCCGGTCGTCGTTCGGGGCGAGGGCGAGGGTGACGCGTTCGTCCGCGACGGGCTTGCCGAGGCTGTCACGCCACGGGCTTGTGCCCTCGAGCAGCGCCGTGTCGGACGCGAAGTTCGACAGCGCCTGCGCGAACACGTCCCCGGCGAGGCACTGCGGCGCGAAGACCGCCGTGCCGGTGAATTTGCCCGTCAGCGGCGTCGCGCCGAGCTGGGCCTCCACCTCGCCCATCTCCCGGTCGATCAGGGCGCAGTCGATGAACGGGCGGTCAAGCGTCCGGGTCGTGAGCGAGCCGCCGTACATCGCGGTCGATTCCTCGCCGTCGTGGGCGGAGTAGGTCATGCCCAGCTCGTAGCTGCCGGACAGCGTGCGGTAGGTGACGCCGTTCGTGTTCATATAGACCTTCTGCGTGCGGTGGTGGTACGTGATGAGCTGCTCCATGAGAAGCTTCGGGTGCCGCGCCGCCGCGTCGCCCATGAATTCGCGTGTGCGCGCAAACAGCGCCTCGCGGTCAGGCTCCGGCGTGCCGAGGGTGAAATCGCGCTCGACCGGGCCGGGGGCGTACTCGCGGGCCTCGTCCGGCTCCGCGCCGTCCGCCGCCGCGAGACAGTCCGCGACCGCCGCCCGGACGGCGTCCTCGTCGAAGCGGTTGACCGTCACGCTGCCCTGCCGGTGGGCGCGGAGCACCGTGACCGATACGTAGCGGTCAAACAGCGTCCGAAGCAGCGAGAACGCCCCGCCGTCGACGTTGAATTCGAGCGTCCGCGTCTCCATGACGCTGCACTGGGCCGTGTCCGCGCCGAGGCGGACGGCCTCGTCCAGAATGAACTGCGCGATGGATTGAAGCTTTTGCATATTTTGCATATCATCTGCCTCCGATCATCAGCCTGCACCGCAGGGCGGGGCCGCCCATGCCGACGGGCATCGGCTGCTTTTTGCCGCAGAAGCCCGAGCTTGCCCATACGATTTCGTCGGACACCATGTCCACGGTCTTGAGCATCTCGAACGCCACGCCCGATACGGTCGTATCGAGCAGCGCCCGGCCGAGCTTTCCGTTTTTGATCTCGTAGCCCATCGTCACGCCGAACATGAACTCGCCGGTCGTGTCGGCCTGGCCGTTGCCGGAGCTGACGAGGTAGTAGCCGTCGTCCACCGAGGCGATCAGATCCTCGAGCCGGCTTGTGCCGGGGTGGATGGCCGTGTTGCGCATACGGATGAGCGGCTCGTCCGAGAACAGCCACGCCCGTGCGTTTCCGCCGGGCGTCATGCCGAAGCGGCGGGCGGTGTCGCGGCTGTTCATGTAGCCGGTCAGGACGCCGTTTTCGATGAGGGGGACGTCGACGGCGGGCGTGCCCTCGTCGTCGACGAAGACGGGCAGCGGCGTCGGGGCGCCGAACGCGGTGTGGGCAAAGTCGGTCATCGTGACAAGATCGCTCGCGACGCGTTTGTGAAGGCGGTGCGCCGCGACGCTGCCGCCGAGGACGAGATCGGCCTCGACCGTGTGGCCGACGGCCTCGTGGGAGAGCATGCCCGTCATCGAGCCGCCGAGCACGACCGTGCGTTCGCCGGCGTCGGCGTAGACGCCCTCCCGCTTCTGGCAGATGTGCTCGTACAGCTCGTCGAGCTTCGCGTCCATCGCGGCGGGGTCGGCGAAGTTGTCGCCGAATACGCCGGAGCCGCCGACGACCGTGAACAGCTCCACCGGCGCGCCCTGGGGCGTCTCCGCCGTCAGGAACACGTAGCAGTAGCAGCGGGGATAGATCGCGTGGGCGTCGCAGCCCTCGGATACGCGCAGGAGCTTCTCCATCGAGTCCTCGTACACGACGACGCGGCGGGCCGTGATGTGCGGGCAGCGGGCGGCGACGCGTTCGTCCACGGCGCGGGCAAAGTCGATATACGCCCGCTGCGCCGCGTCCGTGATGTCGCGCTCGAGCGTGCGGACGCCGCCGCCGACCGGCGGCAGCGGGGCCGCGCCGTTTCCGGCGTGGGCGTCCATGAACGCCGCGTTCTCGCTCGCGGCGGTGAGGACGGCCCGGGCCGCGTCCTCCGAATACTCGGCCATCGACGAGAAGCCGTACACGCCGTTTTTGAAGACGCGGGCGGATACGCCGGATACGTCCGAGCGGGTGTTCGTGATGAGGCTTCCGTTCAAGAGCATGACGCGGCGGGTGCGGTTCACCTGGCCGCGAAGCTCCGTGTGGGCGTCGGGCGGAAAGAGGGCCTTCTGCCCGGTAAGGATGTCGTTGAGCATGGGTTTGTATTTCCTTCCTGTCAGTCGAATACGGTTTTCCAGTGGGGGTCGGCGTGCGCCTCGAAGCACAGACGCAGCTCCTCCTCGGTCGTCTTTGTCCTCGCAAGCTCCGGCAGCGCGTCGAGGGTGAACCAGCCGCTGCGGACGGTCTCGCTGTTTTCCGTGAACGCGCCGCCGAGACGGCGGCAGAGGACGAATACCATGATGATCTTGCGCGGGAACAGGATCTCGTTGTGCCTGTCGCGGTCGATCACGGCGACAAGGCGCTCCGGCTCCACGGTAAGCCCCGCCTCCTCCCGCGCCTCCTTGACGGCGTTTTCGTATACGGAGAGATCCTGCTCCACCCAGCCGCCGGGCAGCGCCCATTTGCCGGCTGATTTGCCCGCCGCCTCCTGTATGAGCAGGACGCGGCCGTCCTCGATGATCGCCGAGCGGGTGTCGAGCTTCGGCGTGATGTAGCCGGCGTCGTTCGAGAAGAGATCGCGCACGGTCTCCACGGGCAGCGCGGCGTAATCGCTCACGATCTCGGCGGCGATGGCGGCGACGCGCTCGTAGCGTTCGCGGTCGAAGACGTTCTGTCCATAGTATATCCCCGCCTGGGCGAGGGCGTTCAGCTCATTGGCCCAGAGGAGCCATTTTTCCCGTTCTATCATAGTATATATACCATTTTATACGATCTATTCGATCACATACGCGGCCTCCGTTCGGAGAGCCGCTCACGCGCCGCCGAAGCGGAGGACAGCGCCGACGACGGCGCACAGGCCGATGAACACGGCGGGGTGCAGCTTCGGCCATTTGCGGCTCGCGGCGGCGACGGCGGCGCACAGGACGACGGCGGGCCAGTTGACCGCCTCCCAGAAGCGGGCGAGGCCGGAAAACCGGTCGGGAAGCGTCAGCGCGCCGAGCGCGACGGTCACGCCGGCGGCGGCGATCAGCGCCGTCGAGGCCGGACGGATGCCGTAGAACGCGCCGTTTACGTATTTGTTCTGCCGGAACGCCTTCAGAAACGCGGCGATCGCGACGATGATGACGATGCTCGGCGTGACGAGGCCGAGCAGGGCGCACACGCTGCCGCATACGCCGGCGGTCGTATAGCCGGTGTAGACGGCCATGTTGACGCCGATCGGCCCGGGCGTGGACTCCGATACCGCGAGCATATCCGCGACGTCCTGCGCCGTGAACCAGCCCGTGCGGGGGCCCATCTCGTAGAGAAACGGCAGCGTCGCAAGACCGCCGCCGACCGCGAACAGGCCGGTCTTGAAAAACTCCCAGTAGAGCAGAAGCAGGGTCATTTCCGCGCCTCCCCCCACACCTTCGCCGCGACGCCGACGGCGCCCGATACGACAACGACGATCACGGGCGAAACGCCGAAAAGCACCGTCACAAGCAGCACGGCGGCGAAGACGCACCACGTGAGCTTGTCGACGACGGAGGATTTCATGAGCTTCAGGACGGCGTTTAAGATGAGCGCCACGACGGCGACGCGTATGCCGGCAAAGGCGTTGACGACGACCGGATAGTCGGCGAAGCTTTTGAGCAGCGACGCGATGATAAGGATGATGACAAAGCTCGGCAGCGTCAGGCTCAGCGTCGCGAAGACGCCGCCGGGGACGCCGGCAAGCTTATAGCCGATGAACGTCGCCGTGTTGACCGCGATGATGCCGGGCGTGCACTGGCCGACGGCGTAGTAGTCCGCCAGCTCCTCGTCCGTGCACCAGGCGTTCGTCTCCACGACCTCCCGGCGCAGGATGGGCAGCATCGCGTAGCCGCCGCCGAACGTCAGGATGCCGACGCGAAAAAACGCCCGGAACAGCGCGGCGTAGAGCCTTGCGCCGGTGGTTTCACCGTTCATGTCGCCGCCTCGAGGGGCTTGCACACGTCGCACCAGCCGTCCGGCTCGACGAGCGCCTCCAGCTCCGCGCACGACAGCGCCACGCCGCTGTGCGGACTGCCGGCGGCGGGGTAGACGGTCTCGTGGTCGCGCAGGCTCACGTCGAGCCAGACCCGCACCGCGTCCGGCGTCAGAAACGGACACACGCCGCCGGGGGCGTTGCCGGTCAGCCGCTCGGTGTCCTCCGCCGAGAGCATCCGGGCCTTGACGCCGAACTGATCCTTGAATTTGCGGTTGTCGACGCGCCGCGTTCCGGCGGCGACGACGAGCACCGCGCCGTCGTCCCTGTAAAACGCGAGGGATTTCGCGATCTGATCGGGCGCGGCGCCGAGGGCCTCGGCCGCCAGCTCGACCGTCGCGGTGGACTGCTCGAACTCGCGCAGCCGGTCGAGGAAGCCGCGTTCCGCGAGAAACAGGCGTACCTGGTCGATGGTCATGGGTGTGCCTCCTGAGCGTAAATGTTCACAATCCGACGGTAGGATTGTTCATATTTTTCTGGTACGATCATACCACGAATCCGGAAAAATGCAACTTCAAAAAGGAGGGACGACGATGAGAACAAAGGCCATCCTTCTCGGCTTCGGCCTGACGGCGGCGCTGACCGTGGCCGCGATCGGTATGCTCAAGGCCGTGGAGCAGGAGCTGACACGCCATACCGCGGCCCCGGCCGCAGGCCCGGCCGTGAAGCCGGTGTGACGCTCCCGTCCGGGAGAAAAGCGTCCGAAAAACGCCCGAAACGGCGTGCCGCAGCGGGCGGGCGATCACACGCCCGCCCGCTGTGCGCGCTCCGCGATTGTGCCTGCAGCCGCGGCGCGGCTCCGTAACGCAGGGCACTATGTATGCGGCGATGCCGATGTATCGCCGCGATGATATCGCCCCAAAGCCGCCTTGTTCGCCCATGACGGGGCAAACGTGCGGCGCGGCAATGATCACTCCGGTCATTTGAAACGCGTCCATGCCGGGACCAGTCGATTTGCCGGAGCCATAACAATCGTCCGAACAATGCGCCGAACGCACTGTTCGGGCGATTGTCTTGTCCCGGATGTCGCCAAACGGAGAAAACCGCTTTTGCTGCCGCATGAATTACATGGCAATGATTCAGCCCCCCGCCGCCTCGCCTGATACTGTTCTCAAATTAAAAGATTTGTTTCGTTACCGGGCGCAAAGCCTTGGAAACGCAATCTTTTCGAAGCGAATACAAAGTTCTTTTTGATACTT
>CAJOFW010000062.1 GCA_905234005.1 uncultured Oscillospiraceae bacterium | reverse complement strand
CCAAGACAAACGTGCGAGGAGACAAACATGGACAAAGCGTATCTCGTTCTGCAGAACGGCGCCGTGTTCGAGGGGAAAGCCTTCGGCGCGGAGACGGACAGCGTCGGTGAGCTTGTATTCACCACCGGCGTCGTCGGCTATCTGGAGACCCTGACGGATCCCAGCTACGCCGGCCAGATCATCACCCAGACCTACCCGCTCATCGGCAACTACGGCGTGATCCCCGAGGACTTTGAGGGCGACACGACGGCCATGGGCTACGTCGTGCGCGAGTGGTGCGACCGCCCCTCGAATTTCCGCAGCCAGGGCCGCATCGACGACTTTCTCCGCGAGCGCGGCATCCCCGGCCTGTGCGGCATCGACACGCGCCATCTGACCCGCATCCTGCGCGAGGAGGGCGTCATGAACGCCGCGATCCTCCACAGCCCGCCCGACGACACGGTCGCCCAAAGGCTCCGCGATTACGCCGTGCGGGACGTCGTGGCCGCGTGCTCGTGCCGGGAGCGCTCCGTCCACCCGGCGGCGGGCGAGACGAAATACCGCGTCGCCCTCATGGACTACGGCGCGAAGCAGAACATCCTGCGCGAGCTGTGCGCCCGTGGCTGCGAGGTGACCGTCCTGCCGTACGACACGACGGCGGAGGACGTGCTCGCCCTGAACCCCGACGGCGTGATGCTCTCGAACGGCCCCGGCGACCCGGCGGAGAACGCCTTCTGCATCGAGCAGCTCAAAGGGCTCGTCGGCAGGCTTCCGATCTTCGGCATCTGCCTCGGCCACCAGCTTCTCGCCCTCGCGATGGGCGGCAAAACCATGAAGCTCAAGTACGGCCACCGCGGGGCGAACCAGCCCGTCAGCGACACCGAGGGCCGCCACACGTACATCACAAGCCAGAACCACGGCTACGCCGTCGTCAGCGAGAGCCTTGAGGGCATCGGCCGCGTGCTGTTCACCAACGCGAACGACGGCACCTGCGAGGGCGTGGAGTACCCCGGGAAGCGCTGCTTCTCGGTGCAGTTCCACCCGGAGGCGTGCTCCGGCCCGCTGGACACCGAGTTTTTGTTTGACAGATTTCTTTCCATGATGGGAGGCGGGAAATAATGCCGAGAGATACATCTATCAAGAAGGTCCTCGTGATCGGCTCCGGCCCGATCGTCATCGGCCAGGCGGCGGAGTTCGACTACGCCGGGGCGCAGGCCTGCCGCGTGCTCAAGGCGGAGGGCGTCAACGTCGTGCTCGTGAACTCGAACCCGGCGACGATCATGACGGACAAGCACCTCGCCGACGAGATCTATCTGGAGCCGCTGACCGCCGACACGGTCAAGCGCATCATCGAGAAGGAGAAGCCCGACAGCCTCCTCGCCGGTCTCGGCGGACAGACGGGCCTCACGATCGCGATGCAGCTCTCCCGTGACGGGTGGCTCGAGGCCCACGGCGTGCGCCTTCTCGGCACGCCCGTATCGGCCATCAACAAGGCGGAGGATCGCGAGATGTTCCGCGACACGATGCAGGCCATCGGCCAGCCCTGCGTCCCCTCGGAGATCGCGACCGACCTCGACGGCGCTCTGAAGGCGGCGGAGGACATCGGCTACCCCGTCATCGTGCGCCCGGCGTTTACGCTCGGCGGCACCGGCGGCGGCATCGCCGACAACGAGGCGGAGATGCGCGTCATCGCCAAGCAGGGCCTTGATATGTCCCCGATCACGCAGATCCTCGTGGAGAAATGCATCTCCGGCTGGAAGGAGATCGAATTCGAGACGATGCGTGACGCCGCCGGCAACGTGATCGCCGTCTGCTCGATGGAGAACGTCGACCCGGTCGGCATCCACACGGGCGACTCGATCGTCGTCGCCCCGGCGCAGACGCTGTCCAACAAGGAATACCAGATGCTGCGCTCCGCGTCGCTGAACATCATCTCGTCCATCGGCATCGTCGGCGGCTGCAACTGCCAGTTCGCCCTGAACACCGACAGCTTCGAGTACGCGGTCATCGAGGTGAACCCGCGTGTGTCCCGCTCCTCGGCGCTCGCGTCGAAGGCCACGGGCTACCCGATCGCGAAGATCACGACGAAGCTCGCCCTCGGCTACAACCTCGATGAGATCAAAAACGACATCACCGGCAAGACCTGCGCCTGCTTCGAGCCGACGGTCGACTACGTCGTGCTCAAGTTCCCGAAGTGGCCGTTCGACAAGTTCCACGGCTCGAGCCGCCGCCTCGGCACGCAGATGAAGGCCACCGGCGAGGTCATGTCGATCGCGCCGTCGTTTGAAATGGCGCTCATGAAGGCCGTTCGCGGCGCGGAGATCGGCCTCGACACCCTCAACGCCCCGCCGCTGTACGACGCCCCCGTCCGCGACCGCCTCGCCGATCAGGACGACCGCCGCGCCTTCACGGTGTTCGAGGCCATCAAGGCCGGCGTGTCCATCGAGGAGATCTTCGACATCACGAAGATCGACCCGTGGTTTTTGAGCAAATTCAAAAACCTCGCCGACTTTGAGGCGCGTATCGCCGGCGGCCTCACGGACGAGGACTACTACGAGGGCAAGCGCCTCGGCTACACCGACGACGCCCTGCGCCGTCTCACAGGACGGCAGGAGCTGCCCGGCCACCCGTTCGCGTACAAGATGGTCGACACCTGCGCCGCCGAATTCGACGCGGAGACGCCGTACTTCTACTCGACCGCCGATACGTTCTGCGAAAGCCGCGTGTTCCCCCGCTCGGGCAAGCCCGTCGTCATGGTTCTCGGCTCCGGCCCCATCCGCATCGGCCAGGGCATCGAATTCGACTACAGCTCCGTCCACTGCGTCTGGACGCTGCGCGAGCTGGGCTACGACGTCGTGATCGTGAACAACAACCCCGAGACCGTCTCCACCGACTACGACACCGCGAACCGCCTGTACTTCGAGCCGCTCACGCCCGAGGACGTCTCGAACATCATCGACGTCGAAAAGCCCGTGGGCGTCGTCGTCGCCTTCGGCGGGCAGACCGCCATCAAGCTCACGCAGTACCTCGACAAAAAGGGCGTGCCCATCCTCGGCACCTCCGCGGAGAGCATCGACATCGCCGAGGACCGCAGCCGCTTCGACGCGCTTTTGGAGTCCTTCGGCTTCTTCCGGCCCAAGGGCGCGGGCGTCAACACGATGGACGAGGCCGTCGCCACGGCGGAGCGCCTCGGCTACCCCGTCCTGCTGCGCCCGAGCTACGTCATCGGCGGGCAGAACATGACCATCGCCCGCAGCGAGGCGGACGTACGCGAGTACATGGCGACGATCCTCTCCGGCGGCATCGAGAACCCCGTCCTCGTCGACAAGTACATGCCCGGCCCGGAGCTGGAGGTCGACGTCATCTCCGACGGCACGGACGTGCTGATCCCCGGCATCATGGAGCATATCGAACGCGCCGGCGTCCACTCCGGCGACTCGATCGCGGTCTATCCGCCCTACAACCTCTCCGACAAGTTCCTCCGGAAGATCTGCGACTGCTCCGAAAAGCTCGCCCTCGCCCTCGGCACCAGGGGGCTTGTGAACATCCAGTACCTGATCTACGACAACGAGCTGTACGTCATCGAGGTGAACCCCCGCGCCTCGCGCACCGTGCCCTACATCAGCAAGGTCACGAACATCCCGATGGTCGATATCGCCTCCCGGGTCATGCTCGGCGAGAAGCTGCGGGATATCAGCATCACCGGCCTTGCGCCGACGCCGCCGTACTACGCGGTCAAGGTGCCCGTGTTCTCGTTCGAGAAGCTCAATGATGTAAACGCCATCCTCGGCCCGGAGATGAAATCCACCGGCGAGGTGCTCGGCCTCGGCAAGACGATGTCCGAGGCGCTGTACAAGGGTCTCACCGCCGCCGGGTTCCGTATGCCGTTCCTCGGCACGGACAAGCGCCCCGGCATGCTCATCAGCGTGGAGACGCACGACTACCAGGAGGCCATCGCCGTCGCCAAGCGGTTCCACGACCTCGGCATGGTGCTCTACGCGACCGCCGGCACGGCGGAGGCCATCCGCACGCTCGGCGTGGACGTGGCGACCGTCGACACCTCCCGCCGCAACGAGGAGCTTGACCGCCTCATGGAGGACGGCCACATCAACTACATCGTCTACTCCGGCGCGGTCAAGGACGCGACGATGGGCAACTTCACGGCCCTGCACCGCCGCGCCATGCAGCTCGGCATCCCGACGCTGACGACGCTCGACACCGCCGCCGCCCTCGCCGACATCCTCGCGACACGGTTCACGCCGTACAACACCGAGCTTGTCGACATCAACGCCATGCGCACAAAGCGCCAGACGCTCCGCTTCACCAAGATGCAAAGCTCCGGCAACGACTACATCTTCATCGACAACCGCGACGGCTCCGTCACCAGCCCGGAATCCCTGTGCGTCACGCTCTGCGCCCCGCACTACGGCATCGGCGCGGACGGCATCGTCCTCATCGAGAACTCTCTCGTCGCCGACGCGAAGATGCGCAGCTTCAACCGTGACGGCAGCGAGGGCCGGCAGGCCGGCAACAACCTCCGCTGCGTCGGCAAATACCTCTACGACAAGGGTCTCGCCCGCAAGGACACGATCACGGTCGAGACGGCCAGCGGCGTCAAAACGCTCGAGCCGTTCGTCCGCGACGGGCACGTCAGCTCCGTGTCCGTCGTCATGGGAAAGGCCGACCTCTCCCCCGCGAGCCTGCCCGCGACGTTCGACGGCGACCGCGTCGTCGACCGCCCGATCACCGTGGCCGGACAGGAATGGCGCGCCACCTGCGTCTCCGTCGGCAACCCGCACTGCGTCGTATTCCGCGACCAGATCGACGACCTCGATCTCGGCGATATCGGGCCGCTGTTCGAGCACGCCGCGTACTTCCCCGACCGCGTGAACACCGAGTTTGTACGCGTCGTGAACAGCACGACGATCCGTATGCGCGTATGGGAGCGCGGCAACGGCGAGACGCTCTCCTGCGGCACCGGCGCGTGTGCCGCGGCCGTCGCCGCCGTCGAGAACGGCTTCTGCCAGAAGGGCGCCGACATCACCGTCAAGCAGCCCGGCGGCGACCTCATCATCAACTACACCGACGACGCCGTCACCCTGAACGGCTCCACCTCGCTCGTATTCGAGGGCACGCTCGAATACTGACCGCCGTTATTCCCCGGCGCGGGGAAACAGACAGTATCAGGCAGCCGGGTCATACGCCCGGCTGCCTGGCTGTGAATATACGGGTATCCGGGTTTGCGCCAACGAAACGATGATTTAACAGATTGTTCATTACCATCCCGCCGCGGATGTGCTATAGTTTACCATGTATTTACACTGTCCGGGCGTATCGTTTGGACAGTGTCGCGGCGTAAACCCCAAATTCTACGCAAGGGGAGAAAACAGCACCATGAAAACCAACGCAAAGGGCGGGGGGCTGCTCGCCAAATTCGGCGTTATCTTTCTCCTGTTCCTGATTGTCACGCTGGTCGTCAGCGGATTTGCCACCTACGAGAACCAGAAACAGATCTATCAGGCCCAGCAGGAGGAGAAGCTCCTGCAGATAGCCGACTATCTGGAGCTTGTCGTGCAGGCGCGGGGGTCTGATTTTGCGATGTATCAGGCGTATATCCTCGAGCACTGCGAGGAGGTAGACATTCCCATCGACTTTGACGAGGCGGATATGCTGGAGGCGCGGCGCACCTTCGAGACGCTGTTCGCGCAGAGCTATCCGGGCAGAACGCTCGGCGTGGACGTCGCCTTCGACGAGCTTTCGCCCGAGATCCAAAACGCCTTCGCGGTCTGGCAGCACGAGTATTTCCTTCTCCTGTTCGAGCAGGCCCGGGACACGTTCGGCCTGATCTACGTCTATTACGTCGTTCCTACGGGCGAGGGCTACGATGTATACTATGTTCTCGACGCCCTCCGGGAGGGGCGGGAGAGCAGCCCGGGGTTTCTCGACCTCTGCGGCGTGTGGGAGCAGGTTCCGGAGCGGCACGAAAAGGAGTGGGAGGCATGGGAGACCGGCGCCGCGCCGTCCGGCTACGACACCTTCGACAACGAGTACGGCAGAACCTACGCCTGGTACTCGCCGCTGTACGTCGGCGGGGAGAAGCTCGGCCTGATCGGCTGCGAGCTGGAGCTTGCAGACTACAACCAGGCAATCATCCACAACACGCTGCACCAGCTCGGCTCCATCGCCCTCGTGCTGCTGATTGCCATCTCCCTCACGATGTGGCTCATCAACCGGCTCTACATATCCAAGGTGCGGAAGCTCTCCGACCAGATCGGCAGCTACGCGCAGGACAAGGACGCCGCCATCGCGGTCGAGATCGAGAAGAATATGCGCGGCGGCGACGAGATCGCCACGCTGACGGGCCAGACCTCCGCGATGATCCTCGAGCTGGACAACTACATGAGAAGCCTCGTGGAAACGACCGAGGAGCTGTCGCACACCAGAAAAGAGGCGGCGGCCATGTCGGAGCTTGCCAAAAAGGACGCGCTCACCGGCGTGCGCAACCGCAACGCCTATGAGGGCGAGGTCAGGCGGCTGAAAAAGCAGCTCAGGGACGGCATGACAGAATTCGGCATCGCCGTCGTCGACCTCAATTACCTCAAGCGCATCAACGACACCTACGGCCACGAGCAGGGCAACATCGCCATACGCCGGTGCTGCGGGCTGATCTGCGACGTATTCGCCCACTCGCCGGTATTCCGCATCGGCGGCGACGAGTTCGCCGTCATTCTGGAAAACCACGACTACATCAACGTCAAGGCGCTGGTGCGCGAATTCAACGCCCGTCTCGACGCCCTGCAGCGGAACGCCTCGCTGATGGCATGGGAGCGCATATCCGCCGCCATCGGCTACGCCCTGTACGACCCCGCCCGGGACGACAGCGTCTCGAACGTATTCAAACGCGCCGACCGGGCGATGTACAGCCGCAAGCTGGAGATGAAGGCCGCCCGGCGGTAAGCGGCGGACGATTTTCCCGAAAAAAAGCATAAAGGCAACACCGCACAAATAGGAGGCGCACATCTTGCTTGCATCTTTTCCGGCATATTTCACAAAAAGCCTCGGGAATACACAAAGTATTCCCTGCGTTTTTTGTTTCATCTGCCGAAAAATCTGTCTGC
>CAJOFW010000061.1 GCA_905234005.1 uncultured Oscillospiraceae bacterium | reverse complement strand
GTCGGCATCGCGTCGCCCGAGGAGAAGAGCTTCTTCTGCCGGGACGTCATCATCGCCCGGATGAACGAGCTTCGCCTCTGCGTCGACGAGATGGAGACCATGACAAGCGACGAATACTGGCCGTACCCGTCCTACGGCGACATCCTCTTCAGTGTCCGCTGAGGGCAACGACCGGCATGCGAACGGCTGAACAATGCTCGGACGGCTGACCGGTGTTCAGGCAGATAATCAGGGTTTTACCCATTATATTTATAAAATACTGACAGGAGATAACGCCATGCTTACGATACCCGAGGGCTATAAATCCGCGCTGGATGTGTACGACACGCAGCGCTGCATCGAGTTCATCAAATCCCGCTTTCAGTCGAACCTCCGGGCGGCGCTGAATCTGAAGCGCGTGTCCGCGCCGCTGTTTGTCCGCGCCGACACCGGCCTCAACGACGACCTGAACGGCGTGGAGCGCCCCGTAGCGTTCGACGTACCGGCGACCGGGGAGGGGGAGTATCAGATCGTCCACTCTCTGGCCAAGTGGAAGCGCTGGGCGCTGCGCGAATACGACTTGCCTGTATACCGACATGAACGCCATCCGCCGCGATGAGCCGGTGCTCGACAACCTGCACTCCGTCTACGTCGACCAGTGGGACTGGGAGAAGGTCATCGAGGCCGGCGACCGGAACACGGATTATCTCAAGGACACCGTAAACCGAATCGTGAGCGCCATCTGCATGACGTGCGACGAGGTGCGGTGGGAGTTTCCGGCGATCACGACCGAGCTGAGCCGCGACGTGTTCTTTATCACGACGCAGGAGCTGGAGGATATGTACCCCGACCTCACGCCATCCGAGCGGGAGAACGAGATCACAAAGCAGCACGACACCGTGTTTCTGATGCAGATCGGCAAAAAGCTCCGCTCCGGCGCAAGCCACGACGGCCGCGCCCCCGACTACGACGACTGGGAATTAAACGGCGACATTCTCTTCCGCAGCCACGTCCTCGACCGGGCGTTCGAGATATCCTCGATGGGCATCCGCGTCGACCCGGAGAGCCTTGACAGACAGCTCACGATCGCGGGCTGCGATCACCGCCGCTCCATGCCGTTCCATAAGGCGCTTCTCGCCGGTGAGCTGCCGCTCACGATTGGCGGCGGCATCGGCCAGTCCCGGCTGTGCATGCTTCTCATGGGCTGCGCGCACATCGGGGAGGTACAGTCCGGCGTGTGGGACGAGGTGACGCAGGCCGCGTGCAAAGCCGCCGGTATACGGCTTCTGTGAACAATCTGTAAAACGACGAACCGGGGCCGAAAGGTCCCGGTTTTGCGCTTGTAATGTGCGGGAAAATGGAATATAATGTTCGGGTGATATCGTATAATGCAACCGTGTGCGGGTCAAAACCGCGCTATGGCCGGTGCAAAACCGGGCCGCATACGGCGAAAAACCAAACCGCACACGGAACAAAACCGAAAGGAGCCGCGTCTATGAATATCAGAAAACGTCTTCTCCCCGCCGCGCTGATCGTAATCGTCACCGTCGGCTGCATCCTCCTGAGCCGCCCGACGCGTGTCCTGTTTTTCGCGGTGCTCTCGGTCATATCGGCCTATGAGCTGGACAACGTCCTGACGAGCACGCCGTATTCGATCGACAAGCCGACGTTCGTCGGCGTCACGGCCGCCATGACGTGTATGTCGCTGCTCGGCGGCGGCGCGGTGTGGTTCATCGCCCTGTACGCGCTCGGCGCGTTCTGGATCATGCTGCACGCTATCCTGAAGCCCGCCCTCGGCGGACAGTACGTCATCTCGAATCTCTTCGCGCTCGTGTGGCCGTTCGGCTTCTACGCGATTGCCATCGCGGCGGCCGGTTCGGAGCTTTGGCTGCAAACGCTCGCCATCGCGATTCTCGGCGCGTGGGCGTGCGACTGCATGGCGCTCATCGGCGGCAAGTACCTCGGCAAACGGAAGCTCTGCCCGGCCGTCAGCCCGAACAAGACCTGGGAGGGGGCTGTCGTCGGCGGCGCATGCTCGATCATCGCCGGATTTCTCATCAGCCTGATTCTGAAGCCGTTCGCGCCGATCCCGGCGCTGCCCTGTATGCTCATCACGCTGATCGCGAGCACGTTCGGCCAGATCGGCGATCTTGCCGCCTCGCTCATCAAACGCATGGCCGGGGCGAAGGACTACGGTCACCTGATGCCCGAGCACGGCGGCATTATGGACAAAATGGACAGCATGCTGTTCGCCGTGTACATCTATACCATCCTCTGATATACGCCGCCGCCTGCGGCGGCAGTCCGTCACCGGCCGGCGTCACATACCGTACCCGCCGTCGCAGCCGATGATCTGCCCCGTGATGTAGGCCGCCCGGTCCGACGCGAGAAAGGCGATCAGCTCCGCGACCTCCTCGGGCCGGCCGATACGGCCGAGGGGCACGTCCTGCGCCAGAGCGTCGAGGTCGATGAAATCATACTGCGTGAGCATACGCGTCAGAATCGGCCCCGGGGCGACACAGTTTACGCGGATGTTCGACGGGCCAAGCTCCTTCGCCAGCGCCTTCGTCAGCCCGATGATCGCGGCCTTCGACGCCGAATACGGCGCCTCGCACGACGCCCCGTAGCGTCCCCAGACCGACGACGTGAGGATGATGCAGCCGGATTTTTCGTGCACCATGCCGGGAATGGCCTCGCGGCAGCAGCGGTAGGTACCGTCCGTGTTGGTGCCGAGGATGTTCCGCCAGAGCGGCTCCTTCACATCCGACAGCAGATTGAAGTCGGCGACCCCGGCGCAGCACACGAGAAGCTCCACCGGCCCGACCGCCCGGAACATCGCCTCGACCTCGTCCGGCTCGCGTACATCCGCCCGTATGGCGATCGTGTGAAGCTCCGCCGCGAGGGCCAGCGCCTCCCGTTCGGATTCGTGATAGTGTACGACGACGTCCCAGCCGTCCGCGTGCAGCCGCCGCGCCGCCGCCGCGCCGATGCCGCGTGACGAGCCTGTTACCAGCGCTTTCTTACCCATAACCGTAAACACTCCTTTTGTCAGGCGAGCACGCCTGCGCATTGATTCCAAGTCGATATTTTACCACAAAACGCCGGGAGGTGGAGAAATAAAGTGGCAATTGACGATAAAAACATGGATTTCCACAGAGACAACGACGATTTCGAGTGGACGAAGGAGCCGCCCCAGAGCGACGAGAACACCGACCCCGAGGAGTACCTGTTTGACACAGAGCTGGACGACCGTATCACCGCCGCGCTGGGCGGCGTCGATCTTCTGGACGCGACGAGCCGTTCGTCGAGTACGCGCCGCGATTCCAGCGCGACATCGGGCGCGGCAAGCATGAGGCCCCGGAGACCGCAAAGCCCGCCGCGAAGGGGCCTGACGGCCATAAATCCGCTGCGACGAGATCAGACGCGGACGAAAAAGACGGGCAGCCGGACGGAGAGCGGGATGAAGAGCCGGCGGCGATGGATCCGAACGACCCGCGTTACGCCGCTCCGGAGCGTCCCCGTGTCGTGGCGCAGACGCCGCGTCCGAAGGTATACGTCACGCCGGACGGCTACGACCGCTACAGCGCCGCAAATCCCGCGCCGCCGGTGAGACGGCGTTCGGGCGGGGAGGCTCTGAAGTGGGTTGCCGTGGCCCTCATCACGATCGCGCTGCTCGGCGCGGCGTCGGTGTATCTGCTGGGCCGTTCCGGTTCCGGAACGTCAAACAGAACGGCGGAGAGCGAGAAGCTTCTGACTGACGTCATCCAGGACAGCACGGCAAGCCCCGCGCCCACATCCACGCCCGCCTCCACCGCCGCGGCGAAGGCGTCCTACATCATCACCGTCACCGCCGGTACGGGCGGACGCATCAGCCCGAACGGCGCCGTATCGGTCGAGAGCGGCGGCACCGTCACATTCACGATCACGCCGAACGCCGGGTATGAGCTGAGCGAGCTGAAGATCGACGGCAATACCGTCGAATCGAGCAGCCGCTACACCTTCTCGAACGTCACGGGCGATCACACGATCTACGCCGTGTTCCGCGCCGCTGAGGCGACGCCGCAGCCGACGCAGACCGCCGCGCCCACGCCCACGCCGGTTCCCGCGCCTGTCGTGACGGCGGAGCCGACGCCGACGCCCACGCCCACCGAGGCCCCGACGCCGTCGCCCGCGCCGGAGCCGACCGAGGACGCGCCGCCCACGCCTGAGCCGGAGTACGAGGAGCAGGGCTGGGACGATGAGATATTTCAGGATGAGGACGCCGGCGGCTGATCCCGGCCGCCGAACCTCACCCCTGCCGCCGACCGTATCTTGACAATACCACAAAATGCGGCATTTTTATGTTGACAGACGGCCGAAAACACTATATAATGATGCAGTTATGTGCCAACTGCGGCGCAGGCAATACCGCGTGCGCCGACGAGTAATACAAAGAAAGGAAGACAGACAACATGAAGCGTACCTACCAGCCCAAGAAGCTCCACGCGCAGAAGGAGCACGGCTTCCGTAAGCGCATGTCCACCCGCAACGGCCGCAAGGTTCTCTCCGCGCGCCGCCGCAAGGGCCGCAAGAGACTGAGCTACTGAGGGCCGTAAGCGCTGAGCGTGCTTTGAAATTTACTTCTTCGCTGAAGACAAACAACGATTTCCGCCGCGTCTACCGCAAGGGGACGAGCGCCGTTCGTCCGTGTCTCGTGGTCTACATCCGCAGGACACGGGGCGAGACGTCGCGTCTCGGCTTCACGGTGACCGCCAAGGTCGGCAAGGCGCATACGCGTAACCGCGTGCGCCGCCGCCTGCGGGAGATCTACCGCCTGCACGAGTCCGGGCTTCGCCCGGGCTGTGACATGGTCGTGGTCGCCCGGGCACGCGCTGCGGAGGCCGATTATAAACGGCTGGAGAGGGAATTCCTCTCCGCCTGCGACGAGCTGGGGGCGGCGCTGTGAAGGGGCTGCTGCTGGCTATTGTGCGTTTTTACAGAAGATACATTTCTCCGCTCAGACCGCCTTGCTGCCGGTTTATCCCCACCTGCAGCGAGTACGCGCTGATCGCCATCGAGCGATACGGCGCCCGGAAGGGGGGCTGGCTTGCGCTCCGCCGCATCGCCCGCTGTCACCCGTTTCACCGGGGAGAACACGACTTCTACGACCCCGTGCCGTAGACGATCCCCTACAGGAGATTCTATTTTATGGATGCTATCGCAAAACCGTTTGGATGGCTGATGCTCCAGTTTTACAACTGGACAGGCAACTACGGCGTCGCCGTCATCCTGTTCGCCCTCGTTGTGAAGCTCATCATGCTGCCCTTCCAGCTCAAGAGCAAGAAGAGCATGATGCGCATGTCGCGCATGACGCCGCGGCTCAAGGAGCTTGAAAAGAAATTCGGCAACGATCAGGCCCGCTACCAGCAGGAGATGAACAAGCTCTACAAGGAAGAGGGCGTGAACCCGATGTCCGGCTGCGTCTGGTCGCTCATCCCGTTCCCCATCCTGATCGCGCTGTATCGCGCCATCCGCTTCCCGATCACGACGATGATGGGCGTGTCCGCCGAGCTCATGGCCGAGGGCGGCGCGATCTACGAAAAGCTCCTGGAGCTTGGCTGGTCGGCCGAGGCGCTCACGGCCCGTCAGCGGGCGTATGAGCAGATCTTCCAGTCGCAGTTCATCACCGAGCATTTCGCGGACTTTCAGGGGCTTTCGGACAAGCTTGTCGCCCTGAAATACAACTTCCTCGGCATGAACCTCGCCGAGACGCCGAACGTCGCGTTCTGGAGCTGGGACTCCGTCACCTGGGGCCTTATCGGTCTTTTCCTGATCCCGTTCATATCCGCAGGACTGAGCTACCTGTCGATGAAGATCACAAACGCGCAGAACCCCCAGACCGAGGCCACGAACCAGTCCAACAAGACGATGATGCTCACGATGCCGCTCGTGTCGCTGTGGATCTGCTTCTCCATGCCCGGCGTCATGGGTATCTACTGGATTTCGCAGAGCGTGTTCAGCATCGTGCAGGAGACGATCCTCAACCGCGTGTTCAACAGGCAGCTCGACATCGAGGACGCCGACCGCATCGAGCGCGAGAAGGCCCGTGAGGCGGAGCTGGAGGCCAAGCGGCAGGAGACCGAACGCCTCAAGGCGGAGGGCGCGACGACCGCGAACAAGAACACCTCGAAAAAACGCCAGCAGGCAGCCGCCGCCCAGAAGGAGGCCGAACGCAAGGCCGCCGAGGCCCGTGCCGCACGCGCCAAACGCCGCGCCGCACGCGGCGAGGTCGATGATATCCCCGCGTCGCAGGTGGGCAACCGCCGCTACGCGAGAGGCCGCGCCTATGTGCCCGACCGCTACACAAACCCCGACGAGGCCGAGGAGAAGACCCTGGCCGCCGCCGAGGAGAGCGAGAAATACGCGGCCGAGCACCCGGAGGAGTTCGATATCTCCGACATCGAGCCGATCGAGGCCGACGCCGCCGACGAATCCGAAATCCCGGCGCTGACGCCCGCCGACGGCGAGGCGGAGGAGAACGACGATTCCGAACCGGACGCGTTCGATGAATCGGATGACGCGGATGAAGCGGACGCCTGTCCCGCCGATGAGGAGGCGGAACCGGATTTCGACGATGAGGATGACGAGTCCGACGATGAGGATGACGAAAACTAACTGGAGGAACCAATGCTGAAGACAAGAGAATATCGCGGCAAGACGACCGACGACGCCATTGCCAAGGCGCTTGCTATGCTTGGACTCGACAGGGACGACGTGTCCGTCGAGATTGTCGATCGCGGCCGCAGCGGCTTTCTGGGCATCGGCGCGACCGACGCCGTCGTGAACGTTACATACGAAGCGCCCGACGATGAACCCGCGCCCGAGCCGGCGCCCGCTGCCGAGCCGACGCCGTCCGCTGCGGCGCCGGTGAAGTCCGCCGACGGGGCCGACGCCGCCCCGCAGGAGAAGAAGCCCGCTCAGGCCAAAAAGCAGCAGGACAAAAAGCCGCAGCAGGAGAGAAAATCCCAGCCGGAAAAGAAGCCGCAGGCGGAAAAAAAGCCCCAGCAGGAGAAGAAGCCCCAGCAGGAGAAGAAACCGCAGCCGGAGAAGAAGCCCCAGCCGGAGAAGGCAGCGCCGCAGGGCGAAGCTGTCCCGGCGAAGGCGGCCCGTGCGGCCGAGGGCACACAGGCCGAGCAGACCGAGGCGTTCCTGTCCGGCCTTCTCGAGCGCATGGGTGTCGAAGCTGACATCGCAATCACCCCGCGCAAGGGCGGTGGTCTCGACGTGGAGCTTTCCGGCAGCGGCATCGGCGCTGTCATCGGCCGTCGGGGCGAGACGCTGGACGCGATCCAGCACCTGACGAATTACGCCGTCAATCGCGGCAGCGACAAGCGTTCCCACATCAACGTCGACGCGGAGAATTACCGTGCCAAGCGTGAGGAATCGCTCGTCCATCTCGCGGAGAAGATGGCGGCGAAGGCGATCAAATACCGCCGCAGCATGGCCCTTGAGCCGATGAACTCCTACGAGCGCCACGTCATCCACGCCGCGCTGCAGGATTACGAGGGCGTCACGACCAGCTCCATCGGCACCGAACCGAACCGCCGCGTCGTCGTGTCCTACGTTCCTGCCGAGACGAAGAAAGCGGACTCCGAATACAAGGAATGGTGCTGATACTTTAGCAGATCCTGTCATCGGTTATTCGCGTGACCCTGCGCCATAATACCTGAAAACAGCCGTACCCGATGGGGGTTCGGCTGTTTTTTTGCGCCGGGCCAACCGTATCGTGCTTTTATTTGCCGCCGGGTGGCTATAATCATGGGCGGAGGATGATGGATATGCGAAACACCGAACGATTCACACGCCGCGCCCGGAAGGCGATCGAGGCGGCCTATCAGGCCGCCGCCACCCTCGGTCACAGCTATGTGGGCACGGAGCATCTTCTGCTGGGGCTTTTGCACGAGGGCGAGGGGCTGGCGTGCCGGGTCATGCGCCGGGCGGGGCTGACGGAGAGCGGGCTGCGGGAGGTCATCGAGGCGGACGCCGGACGCGGAACGCCGGGGCCGCCCGCGCAGGGACTTTCGCCGAGGGCGCGGCAGAGCATCGAGCTTGCCGTCGCCGACGCGGGGCGGCTGGGGCACAATTTTGTCGGCACCGAGCACATCCTGATGGGCGTTCTGCGGCTGGCGGACAGCGCCGGTGCGCGGGCGGTGGAGGCCGCCGGCGTGGAGGCGAACCGGCTGTATACCGATGTGCTCGACGTGTTCTCCGGCCCGGAGTACACGCGGCGGTCTGCGGAGCCGACGCCGACGCCGCGGCCCAACCCCACGCGGAGGGCCGACACGAAGACACTCGACCAGTTCAGCCGGAATCTTACGGAGCTTGCGTCGCTCGGTCGGCTCGACCCTGTCATCGGCCGCGAACGGGAGCTTCGCCGCGTCATTCAGATTTTATCCCGGCGGACGAAGAACAACCCCGTTCTGACCGGCGAGCCAGGCGTCGGCAAGACCGCCGTCGCGGAGGCGCTGGCCCGGCGCATGGCGCAGGGCGACGTTCCGGAGGAGCTGCGGCGAAAGCGTCTCGTATCGCTCGATATCCCCTCCATGCTTGCCGGAACCAAGTACCGGGGCGACTTTGAGGATCGTGTCAAGACCGTCCTGCGTGAGGTGGAGAAGGCCGGCGACGTGATCCTGTTTGTGGACGAGATGCACACGATCATCGGCGCGGGCGCGGCGGAGGGGGCGATCGACGCGGCCAATATCCTCAAGCCCGCCCTTGGCCGCGGTCTCGTGCAGATGCTGGGCGCGACGACGATCGACGAGTACCGCCGCCACATCGAGAAGGACCCGGCGCTCGAACGGCGCTTTCAGCCCGTCGTCGTCGAGGAGCCGACACGGGCTGAGTGCGTGCGGATTCTGCACGGTCTGCGAGGGAAATACGAGGCCCATCACCGCCTTGTCATCACCGACGCCGCGATTGAGGCCGCGGTTGAGCTGTCCGCAAGGTATATCACAGATCGCTTTCTGCCCGACAAGGCCATCGACCTCATCGACGAGGCCGCAAGCCGTGTGCGCATGGGGGAGGCGATACGGTCGGAACCGCGGTCACAGACGGCATGGACGGCTATGACGACGCGGTCGGCGCTGACGGAGCAGGCTGCGCTGACGGAGCAGTCGGAGCAACCGGCGAAGAGGGCGCGGTCGGAACAGTCGACAGAGGCGGTTTGGTCGGAACAGTCGGCTCAGGCGGCCCGGTATGATGAAGCCGTGGACGACGCCATGCGCCGCCGCGATTTTGCCGGGGCGGCGGCGCTGCGTCTGGAGCGGCAGAGAGCCGCCGCGAACGCTTCGCACGACAGCCGTGAGGTGACCGCCGAGGACATAGCCGCGGTCGTGTCGAACTGGACAGGCGTGCCCGCCGAGTCGCTCACGCAGCAGGAGAGCGAGCGCCTGCAGCGGCTTGAGGAGATCATACACGAGCGTGTCGTCGGGCAGGAGGAGGCCGTCTCGGCTGTATGCAGGGCCATCCGCCTCGGCCGCGTGGGGCTTGCCGATCCGAAGCGGCCCGTCGGGAGCTTTCTTTTCCTCGGCCCGACCGGCGTGGGGAAAACGGAGCTTTGCCGCGCCATGGCGCAGGCTGTCTACGGGGACGAGAACGCGATGATACGCGTCGATATGTCCGAGTATATGGAAAAGCACGCCGTGTCACGTCTGATCGGGGCGCCGCCGGGGTATGTCGGGCACGACGAGAGCGGGTACCTCACCGAACGGGTGCGGCAGAAGCCGTGGAGCGTCGTGCTGTTCGACGAGATCGAGAAGGCGCACGAGGACGTACTGAATCTGCTGCTGCAAATCCTCGAGGACGGCGTGCTGACCGACGCGAAATCGCGTCGGATCGATTTTCACAGCACCGTCATCGTCATGACCTCGAACGTCGGCGCGAAGACGATCACGGCAGGGGGGAGGCAGCTCGGCTTCTCCGGCCGCGACGACCCCGGCGAGGCCCGGTACGAGGCGATTCGCACCCGTGCGCTGGACGAGGCGAAGGCTGCGTTCCGGCCCGAATTCTTGAACCGCATCGATGAGATCATCGTCTTCCGCCCCCTGACGCGGGCGGAGACAGAACGCATCGCGGCCGGTATGCTGCGTATGATCGGTCAGAGGCTTCGAGCGCGGGATATCGAGCTGACGTACGCGCCCGAGGCCGTGGCACGCGAGCGGGGCTGCGATCCCGTATACGGCGCAAGGCCGCTGCGCCGCCTTCTGCGGGCCGAAGTGGAGGACCGACTCGCCGATATGCTGCTTCGCGGCGAGCTGCGGCAGGGCGACCGCGCCCGTGTCGTCCTCTCCGAGGGGGAGGTGACCGTCGAGAGTACGGATGAGGCGGTGCTGCAATGAACTGCGCAATTGAGAACAAAAACCGTCGGCGGCGTCTTCGGACGCCGCCCGATGTGTTTTCCGTCGGCTCCGCACGTCTTTGCGCGCAAAACGGCGGGGAAGTGGACATAATTCCATCGGAAATATGCAAAAAGGGCTTGATTTGCGCCACAAGATATGGTATAGTGTCTGACAGCAAAGATCTTTCCTGGAGTGGGTCATGTCCCACTCTTTTTTCTGATATAATTTGATTTGTTAGAAATTGGAAATCACTATGAACAAGATCGAAAAAATCGTTTACGACCTGGCGCTTCCGGTCGTTGCGGACGCCGGACTGGAGCTGTGGGACGTCGAGTATGTCACCGAGGCCGGGCAGCGTTATCTGCGTGTGTTTCTGGACGGCCCGGACGGCGTCGATCTGGACGACTGCGAACGCGTATCCCGTGCGCTCGATCCGATTCTGGACGAGGCCGACCCTGTCCCGGACAGCTACATCTTCGAGGTCGGCTCCGCCGGTTGTGAGCGGCAGCTCAAGCGGCCGTCGGATTTTGAGCGCTTTATCGGCTCGGCCGTGGAGGTCAGCCTGTACAGCGCCGCGGACGGCGCCAAGCGCTGGATCGGCACGCTTATCTCCTACGACGACGGCGGCGTGACGATCGACGCCGGTGAACGCAGGACCTTCACAAAACAGCAAATCGCCGGCGTGCGGCTGCACGCCGAATTTTAAGCCGGAGGACGGACTACAACCATGAACGCCGAGTTTTTCACCGCCATTGAGGATATTGAAAAGGAAAAGGGCATCCCCCGCGAATATATGTTCGATAAGATCAACCAGGCCATGCTGGCCGCGTTCCGGCGCGACAACCCGGACGCCGCCGACAACGTCGTGGTCGAGATCGACGAGAGCAAGAAGAAGATCGAGATGTACGTCATCACCACCGTCGTGGAGGAGGTCGAGAACCCCGCCGTCGAGATGACGCCCGATCAGGCGCATAAGTATTCCAAAAAGGCGCAGCCCGGTATGCAGATCCGCGTTCCGGTCGATACGCGTGAGTTCGGACGCATCGCGGCCCAGTCGGCCAAGCAGGTCATCATTCAGGGCATCCGCGAGGCCGAACGCGGTATGATCTACGACGAGTTCACGTCGCATGAGCACGAAATCCTGACCGGCGAGGTCTCCCGCATCGACCCGCGTTCCGGCAGCGTCTCGCTGAAGATCAGCTCCAACTCCGAATACACCGACGCGCTGCTCACCGTCGGCGAGCAGATACGCGATGAGGAGATATACGAGGGCAAGCGTATGCGCGTTTACGTCCTCGAGGTTCGCAAGTCAAACCGCGGCCCGCAGGTGCTCATCAGCCGGACGCATCCCGGCCTTGTAAAGCGCCTGTTCGAGCTGGAGGTGCCCGAGATCAGCGACGGCACCGTCGAGATCAAAAGCATCGCCCGCGAGGCCGGCTCCCGCACCAAAATGGCCGTGTGGAGCACCGCTCCGGACGTCGATCCGATCGGCTCCTGCGTCGGCCCCCGGGGCGGACGCGTCGCGAGCATTGTCGACGAGCTGGGCGGCGAAAAGATCGACATCGTCCGCTACAGCGAGACGCCCGAGGACTACATCGCGGCCGCACTCTCGCCGGCGGAGGTCATCAGCGTCACGATGGAGGAGGACGGCAAGTCCTGCCGCGTCATAGTTCCCGACAACCAGCTCTCCCTCGCCATCGGCAAGGAGGGACAGAATGCCCGTCTCGCCGCAAAGCTGACCGGCATCAAGATCGATATCAAACCCGCCAACGAGGGATAAACCATGGCCGACCCCATTCGTATGTGCGCCGGCTGCCGTGAGCGCGCGCCGAAGAAGGAGCTGATCCGCGTCGTCCGGACGCCGACCGGCGAGCTTCTGCTGGACGCCCGTGACAAGGCGTCCGGACGCGGCGCGTATATATGCCGCAGGCCCGAGTGCCTCAAAAAAGCGAGGAAGAGCCGTGCGCTCGAGCGTATGCTGAACGTGGAGATCCCGCCCGAGGCATATGAAGCGCTCGAGGCGGCGCTCGAGAAGAGCCTATGAC
>CAJOFW010000060.1 GCA_905234005.1 uncultured Oscillospiraceae bacterium | reverse complement strand
AATCCAAACGTGCGCTGAAAAAGAGAAGACAACACCCGTAAATCGTGCCCTGGTTCCGACGCCATACAAATCACCTCCGTCAACAAATCATGCAATCACGGGTTGATTTTACCACTGAAAATAAAATAATGTAATGATTAGACAATGATATAAGCGGTAAAAGATCATAAAGAAGTTTTCCAAAAGTTGTCCGCCCGGAAATGGCGCGTCCCCGGAAACCGCTGAAATCAGCGGTTTCCGGAGACGGATGGTTCTTATGCGATCATTCCCACTCGCCAGGTAAATCCCGACTTTAACTGCTTTTGTTTAGGAGATTTGTCTCGACGTGGCTCCGTTTGATTCCCATTATCCTCAACCCATGGGGTCTACGGACTTTTGCTATCAAAAAGCTATCAAAGCGGCTATCACCGGCCCGATTTGTTGGGGTAGTCCACAGTGGCTTGGACGGCTAACGGACTTGTTTGGCAGTTTGGTACCGGCCTATTGATGTGGTCACTATAGCACATAGCCAACCGGTTTTCAATGTTTCCATTATAAAATCATGGCGGAAAAGAGCCCGCCGCTCCGATGAAGAAATGGCGGGGATAAGTTGAACTATACGGTCATCGGAGCCAAATACCAAACAGAGCCCAGAAGTCCTCGTTATCATGGGCGTCCTCGAAATAGTTGTGCTCATCATTTGTTTGCTTATCTAGGCCCTGCTGAAAAAAGCTCTGTTGACCCGCTAAGGGGAGAAAAAGGAGTGAGGAGAAGAGAAAAGCTTGCGCTTATCACAACACTTTGACTTTGCCCTGTTTTATCGTAGAAAGTACTCCAGCTGCTTGTGGTTGGCAATCAGACCTTTTCCTTCGGGAGCGACGTATTCCAGCGCACAGACGCCGGCGAAACCGTCCTGCTCCAGGCGCTCCATCAGCTCCCTGACCGGGATGAGCCCCTCGCCCCAGGGAACGCAGCGGAGATAGCGGCCGTTCACGCAGCGATCCGCGTTCGGGGTGTCGGTAAAAAGCGCGTCCTTGAGGTGGACGTGGCAGATGTGTTCCTCAGCGCCTCATAAAAGGCAAGGGGATCCTCGCCGCGGGGGAGCATATTGGCGGTATCGAACACCAGCCCCAGACCCGGGACGGCTTCCAGCACGCGGCGGCAGTCCTCGATGGAGCAGAGCGGGATGTCACAGCTGGGCGTATCCTCGACGCAGACCGTGACGCCGAAGCTGCGCGCTTCCGCCACCGCCTCGTTGAGGAAGCGGATCACGCGCGCTTTTCGCGCCGCTCTCTTTTCCGCGTCCGCGGGCATCCTTTCGTTCTGGGGCATCGGAATCAGCATCAGCTTGCCGCAGCCGAATTCCCGGGCGGTATGCAGATGCTTTTTGATGAGAGCGCGGATCACGCCCGCGGGGAGCGTCCCCATGGACACGGTGGCGATCAGGCAGTTCAGGGAAAGGCCCCGGTCCTTCAGCGCTGCTTTGAGCCTTGCCTTGCCGTACAGCGCGATCTCGGCCTCCATCAGATCCAGGCCGCAGAGCCCGTGGCCGCGCGCCATTTCGCAGAGCTCCTCCACCCGCAGAGAGCGTCGAAGCACTTCTCCGATCAGAGGGAAAGTCAGCATCGACAGCGGAAGCTTGCCGTCATAAACCGGATGCTTCGGAGCTTCGGCGGCGCGGATATGCGCGGCGCCGGAGAGGATCTCCGCCATCAGATCGCTCTCGCTGCTGTCCTGGTCGATGATGAAACCCGCCGGGAACAACGAGAGCTCCTGCGCTTTTTCCATAATGGCCGACAGGGGAAGACGGCCTTCTCCTACGGCGCAGAAATGAGGCTTCCCGGCGGCTTCGGAAGGCCACATATCCTTGAAATGCAGCACGCGCAGCCGATCGCGGTACCGCTCCATCGCGGCCGGGCAGTCAAGGAGCGCATAGGCGGCCCAGCCCAGATCCAACTCCAACTCCAGCTCCGGCACGTTTTGCAGCAGGAAATCGAGGACGCTTTGCCCGTCGGTTTCCCGCAGATCCAAGTCGTGGTTGTGCAGCAGAAGATGAACGCCCTGATCCCGGAAGACCCGGACCGCGCGCCGCAGCAGGGGAAGCTGCTTTGCCGCCTGAGGGATGCGGTCGGTCATGACGGACAGCACGTAGTATTGCAGGGCGTTTTCCTTCGCAAAGGAGAGGGCGGCTTCGATCCCGTCCTCCGCAAGGCCGCCGAACAGATGGGCGCCTTCTATCCGAAAACCGTCCGCGCGCAGCTGCTCGATCTTTTCCTTCGCTTCCGCAGGCGCCCAGACGCCGCCGAGGCGGTCCGAAAGCTTCATGCCGAGCCCGATCAGAGAGCCCGCGCCGGGCTTTTTTCCCAGAAAGAAGACGCAGGGCTCCGCCGCGGTGACACCGTTTTCCTTCAGAATCCGGAAGGTCTGCCGGAATCCGGCCTTGAGGAGGCAGCCCATACCGTAAGTGTTTACGCCGAGGATCATATTTTTATCCCTCCATATGCCCGAAGGCTGTCATCCCTTTGCCGCTGCCGGCGCGGTCCGAGGGCTCTTGGATTAGCACGGCAAGCTTTGCGTTCACGCCAGATCGAAGGACAGAAAATCAAAGGTGCCGCCCTTGCCCTCCACGGAGAAATACAGGGCCTCCTTCTCGCTAAGCCCGGCGGGCATGGGGCCGGTGAAGCTCTTGCCGGTCGTGCAGGTCTCCACCGGGATGCGCAGGATCGGCTCGCCGTGCTCCTGGGTGCGCACCGTGACGAAGCAGCCGTCCCCGTAGCCCTGGAGCTTCACGGTGATGGACTTGGTTTCCCGCAGATCGAAGTACTTGAAGCCCACCGTGCAGCCGGTGCAGAAGTTGGACACATACTGGTCGGGGCCTTCCTCGCGGTCCTTGCCCTTCTGGGTCAAGAAGGGATCGAGCTTCCGGGGGTACTTGAGCATGGACAGAAAGCGGGTGCCGTTTTTACCGTAGACGTTGCAGGCAATGTAGGCAGGATAGTGGCCGACGCCCTTGAGCGGCGCACCGTTGAGGCCGCAGGAGCTCATTTCCGCCTGATGGAATTTGCCGTCCTCAAAGCGGATCTCCTCAGCGCAGGCCTGGCGGGAAGATTGCTTGCGGTTGGAGTGGCGGTGATAGAAGATGTAGTACTTTCCGCCGATCTCGATGAGGCTGCCGTGGGTGTTGCCGGTGCACATGCGCGCGTGCTTCACGTCCGGCACGCCGGGGAGCCCGATATCGCCGCAGGAGACGAGAATGCCGCCGTATTCGAAGCCATGATCGGGGAAATCGGAGACGGCGTAGCAGAGATTGTGGCTGTTGAGGGAGCTGTAGATGAAATAGTATTTGCCGTTGAATTTGCGCATAGAGCTGGCCTCGCCGAAGGGCTGCGCCTCGAAGGGCGTGCCCTTGGCCTCTTCGCCGGTCAGCACGCCGATATACTTCAGCTCGTCCCCGGAAATGACGGTCAGCATGTCCTTGGTGTCGATCTCGAAAACCATCGGCCCCTTTTTCGTCGGCTGGGAGCCGTCGAGCAGGATCGGATTGCCGCCGAAGGCGAAGCCGGTGTAGAGGTAAAGCCGACCGTCGTCGTCCTTCAGGCAGCCGGGGTCGAACTGGAAGGGCTCGTTCCGCTTGCCGATGGGCGTGCCGTCCTGATACTTGACATAGCCGTAAAACTCATACTTTCCGGCGGGCTCGTCGCAGACGGCCACGGAGATCATTTTGGTGCCGCCCATGAAGTAATAGAGGTAATAGCGCCCGTCGTCGCCCACCACCATGTCCGGTGCGGCCAGACCGTTGGTCACGCGCAGCTTCGGCGCGGCGGGATCCTGCTCGCGCCGGAAAATGACGCCGTGGTAAGTCCAGTTGCCCAGATCGTCCACCGGCGCCGACCAGCAGACGTAGTCGCCCAGGCAGAAGTTGATGCCGTTGAAGAGATCGTGCGAGCCGTAGATATAGACCCGGCCGTCCACGATATGGGGCTCGGCGTCGGGCACGTATTCCCAGCTCGGCAGATAGGGGTTGAAGGCCTGCTTCGTTTTCATACGCGTTTCCTCCGATCTTATTTTGTATCTTGATTCAGCAAGTGCTTTTCGATGATGTAGGCCGGGGTGCAGCTCCAGGCGTGGCAGAAGCTGTTGACGATGAGGCCGCCGTAGGGTGAGCTGCCGGGCTTCTCCGGCTCCCAGCACTCCCAGAAGGTGTCGGCGCCGGCGTCCAGCATGCCGCCCCAATAGTCCTTCAGATGCTGTTCGGCTTCGGTACGCAGTCCCACTTTCAGGAGCGCCATGACGAAATAATGGTGCATATAGGGCGTCGTCATGTGTGGGGTTCCGCGCAGAGACAGGGCGCGCCGCATGGTCTGCCGGGCCTGCTCCGGCGTTCCGGCGTCGGCCAGTACCATCCAGACCTGGGAGGCCGCGGAGATCTGCCCGTTGGAAACGAAGCATTGCTCGTCCTCACTCCAGAAGCGGCGCAGCAAAGCCTCCCGCAGGGTATCAGACTGCCGCCGCAGCTCTTCAAGGCGGGCGGCGTCACCCTTCCGCTCGGCGAGGCGCTGCGCGTAGCGCAGGGCGTAGAGCAGCACCGCCCCGGCGCAGGCCGTGCGGTCCAGCGTGTCGCTCCAGTCGATGAAGCAGTCCTTCACCGCCGCGGCGTTCACCAGGCCGTCCTCCTGCTGCCGGAGGCCGTAGTCGATCTGCTCCATGGCGATCGGATACAGGTCGTCCAGCGCCTCGGCGTCGTTGGTTCCTTCCAGATACTCCTCCAGCGCGGCCGGGAACAGCAGCGCGTAGTCGAACAAAAAGGTGTCGTCCCCCTCCGGCCTCGCCCCGGCAAAGACGTTGGCGCTGACCCGACCGTCCGGGAAGCGGCTGCCGCCGAAGAGGTACAGGCAGCGCTTGACCAGATCGAAATTCCGGAAGGACACGGCGTTTGTCAGCGCCTGCAGGCGCAGATCGCCCATCCATAGCCGCCGGTCTCGCTTCGGCCCGTCCTCGAAGACCTCCTGCATGCAGTCGGCCAGGGTTTTCAGGCTGACGGCGTGGATGCGGTCGAGCTTTTCGTCGCCGCTGCACAGCGGTTTCATTCGCGTCCGGTCGGCGGACGTTTCCGTCCGGCACAAGGCGTTTCGAACGATCAGCTTGTATTTCGGCGAAGTGTCCAGCACCGTGATTCGCAGATAGCGGAAGGCGTAGCGCCGAGGGAGCGTCAGGATCCCCGGCAGCTCGTCAACATGGACGGTCTCCTCCTGGATCCAGCTCCGGGAAAGCCAGCCGTCGAACGCGGCCGGATCTTCGTCCAGCTCGCGGAGCGTCTCGGCGAAAAAGAGCTTTACGGTCGCGGGCGCGTCCGGGTGACTGCCGGCCGTGCCCAGCGTCAGCGTCATGCGGCCGACCAGGTGCTCGCCGAAGTCGAGCAGCAGCTCGGCGCCTTTTCCGAGCGGCGCATCGTTGAAGGGGAGCGGCAGACGTTCCTCGTGCTGCAGCGCCGGACGGAGCGCTTCGGCGCGCGCAAGCAGGCGTGCGTCGATCAGGGGATGAAAGTCTTCAATAATGGAAATCAGTGCCATGATCTTCTCCTTATATCTTTACAAATTAACTATAACCGAAAAAGTCGACCGCGTCGACAACTGTTTGCGCTCGATTTCGGGCATTTTACGGCATAGAGGTTTTTTTCTTCGTTGAGCTATGGTAAGTTTATGTGGGAGAATCTATCGCTCGACAAATGACAGGAGGCGCCTATGAAACGGATCGATTTCAACCGCGGATGGGCCTGCCGGCCCCTGAGCCGGGAGGGTGAGACCCTGCCCGTCACGTTGCCGCACGACGCCATGCGCACCGAGGCACGCGTTCCCATCAGCCTCGGCGAGGGAAATATCGGATACTTCGAGGGCGGAGACTACGAGTACCACAAGATGTTTACGCTGCCGGAGGAGCTGAAGGACAAGCAGCTCACGCTGGAATTCGAGGGCGTCTATCATAACGCCGAGGTCTGGCTCAACGGGGAGAAGGCGGCCTTCCGCCCCTACGGCTACACGAACTTCTATGTCGAGCTGAAGCCCTGGCTGAAGGACGGCGAAAACGAGCTGATCGTGATCGCCCGCAATGCCGATCAGCCCAACTCCCGCTGGTATTCCGGCACCGGGATCTACCGTCCCGTCTGGCTCTGGGCGGGCGGCGAGAAGCACATCAAGCTCAACGGCCTGCGCGTGACAACCCTCGGCATCGAGCCGCCGCGCGTGCGCGTCGAGGTCGGGACCTCCGCGCCCGGCGAGGTCGAGGTCGAAGTCCTGGACGGAGACACCGTCCTTTCCTCCGCCCGCGGCGCCTCGCCCTTCGAGCTGACGCTGCCGGGAGCCGAGCTCTGGAGCCCGGAGCACCCGAAGCTCTACACGCTCCGCGCCCGCTTTGAAAACGACACGGCGGAGGAGCGCTTTGGCATTCGGAGCTTAAGCTGGGACGCGGAAAAGGGCATCACCGTCAACGGGAAGCGCACGGTGCTGCGCGGCGCCTGCATCCACCACGACAACGGCCTGCTGGGCGCCTGCAGCTATCCCGAGGCCGAGCGCCGCCGGGTACGCATCCTGCAGGAGGCGGGCTACAACGCCGTCCGCTCGGCGCACAACCCCTGCTCCAAGTACCTGCTGGACGCTTGTGACGAGCTCGGCATGCTGATGATGGACGAGTACGTGGACTGCTGGTATATGCACAAAACCCGCTATGACTACGCCTCCTCTGTTCTGGAATGGTGGCGGCAGGACATGAAGGACATGGTGGACAAGGATTACAACCACCCCTGCGTCGTGATGTACTCCACCGGCAACGAAGTCGCCGAGAGCGCCCAGGAAAAGGGCATTCAGCTCCAGCGCGACTTTACCGCGTACCTGCACGAGCTGGACGGTACCCGCCCGGTCACTTGCGGCATCAACATCTTCTTCAACTTCCTCAGCTCCATGGGCATGGGCGTCTACAGCGACGAAAAGGCCGAACAGAACGCCAAAGCCGCCGCCCGGGCCGCCGCGGACGCTTCCGCCAAAAAGCCGAAGAAAAAGGCCATCGGCTCGGAGTTTTTCAACACCATCGCCGCGAAGATCGGCACGGACTTCATGAAATTCGGCGCCACGCTGCCGCCCTGCGACGGGAAAACGCGGGACGTCTTCGCCGCGATGGATATCGCGGGCTACAACTACGGTAACTGGCGCTATAAAAAGGATGCGAAAAAGTACCCCCAGCGCCTGATCCTGGGCTCGGAGACCCTGATCGGCGACGCCTGGGATTTCTGGGAGACCGCCAAAACCACGCCGCAGCTCGTGGGCGACTTCGTCTGGGCGGCCTGGGACTACATCGGCGAGTGCGGCGACAGCAGCCCGGAATTTGCCGATTATGTCAGCGGCGCGCCGGAGGATCGGGTCCGCGGCGGCACCTGCCGCATCGACATGACCGGCAAGCCCACCGCCGAGGTCGACTATACCCGGGTGGCCTTCGAACTGGAAAAGGGGCCGCGCCTTGCGGTGTTCCCGGTCTATGAAAAGGAAAAGCCCACGATGACCGGCTGGCAGCTCACCCGCGCGATGCGCTCGTGGAGCTGGCCGGGCTGCGAGGGCGAGACGGCGGAGATCGAGGTCTACGCCCGCGCCGCGCGGGTGCACCTGTACGTCAACGGCGTCCGCGTGGGAGCCGGGAAGCCGAAGAAGGGCATCCTCCGTTTCAAAACCGCCTATCGCCCTGGTGAGCTGCTGGCCATCGCCTTCGACGAAAACGGAAAAGAGCTGGGGCGCGACGCCCTGCTGACGGCGGGCGAGAAGACTGAGCTTCGCCTGGAATGTGAAACGGAGAAGGCCCGCCCAGGCGAGATGGTCTATTTCCGCGTGCGCTACACCGATGAAAACGGCGAGATCAAGCCCATGGAAAAGCATACCGTCCGTTTTGACGCGCAAAACGGCCTCGTTATGGGCGCGG
>CAJOFW010000059.1 GCA_905234005.1 uncultured Oscillospiraceae bacterium | reverse complement strand
AAATGAAAAAGCTTCTGGCAACCCTGCTTGCGGTCGCGATGCTTCTCGCTCTCGGCACCGCCGCGTTCGCGAGCGACGAGTCGTCCCTGATCGCGCTGCAGAACGAGGAGGACGGCAGCGCCCTCGAGCCGATCGTCACGACCTCCTTCACCGGCACCGCGCTCGCGTATCCGCGCTACGCCGCCTTCGTGAATGAGGACGCCTCGGGCGAGATCGTCGACGACGTCGCCTGGCACAACGGCGCGATCTACTTCGAGCCGGGCGTGTACGCCGTTGACGGCGTGTCCATCATCATGGACACCGACGCGGACGGCTCCGACACCAACGACTTCTCCGGCCTCGGCGCGGCTGTCCTCGCCTCCGGTCAGGGCGTTCTCGTTGAGGTCAACGACGCCGACATCGAGACCACCGGCGTCGCGAAGCTCGCCCTCTTCACCGACAGCGGCGCTGTCTCCGTCGTGAAGAACTCCACGCTCGTCTCGAACAGCGGCACGATCTACGACGGCTATATGTCCACGGCCGACCAGACCATGATGGTCGCTCCCCCCTGGGTTCTCGGCCTCGGCGGCGCGAAGACCAACGCCCGCACCACCAACATCATGGGCGACTACTCCGCCGCGGCTTACGTCGACTGCGACTTCTACGCGGGCGGCTGGGGCGCTCTGTCCACCGACTCCGGCTCGAACATGCATATGCTCGTCGTCAACACCAACGTCGAGGTCGAGGATTCCGGCTACGGCGCTTACACGATCGGCGAGACCACTGAGGACTACTACGGCGTGACGGAGAACGTCTCCACCTACGCCAACATCATGACCGGCGGCGTCGCGACCTATCAGTCCTACGTCGGCGGCACCGAGATCGACCTCGTCCAGTATAACGGCGAGGTGGATGAGTACGGCATGGGCGCCGGCGGCGAGGTCGTCGCCACCGTCAGCTCCGACGCTGTCGCGGACGGCGAGGTCGTCTACTCCGTCATCAACGCCGACGAGTTCGGCTTCATGTGCCACGCCAACGGCTCCTCCGGCTACAACATCGTGAACGTCATCGACGGCACCACGGTCAACGCCGGCGACGCCATCTTCCTGGTCAAGAAGATCAACTCCATCTTCAATGTCGACGACGCCACCCTGAACTCCGGCACCGGCGTTCTGCTGCAGCTCATCGACAACGACGACGACTATGTCGGCCTTGATTTCTCGGCGAGCTGGGGCTTCGAGGACGGCTACGGCCACTCCATCGGCGGCCACATCCCCACCTTCAACGAGGTCTTCCACGAGGAGGACGGCTACGCCAACGAGTTCGCGGTCAACGAGACCGACGTCGCCAACAACTGGACGAGCGAGCTCAACCTGACCAACACGGTCGTGGACGGCGACGTCTGGAACTCCACCGGCTATGTCGGCTCCAACCCCGCCACCACGCTCTCCGTCAACCTCGGCGAGGGCGCTGACCTGACCGGCGTCATCTCCGCCGGCGCGTTCAGCCACACCACCAAGGACGCCACGGTCGGCAACGGCGACTGGTCCGGCGCTTCCGCTCTCGGCCATGTGACGAACATCGTCAACTCCAACGGCAAGAACATCGTGAACGTCGCCCTGTGCGCCGACGCGGTGTGGACCGTCGAGGGCGACTCCGTCATCGACACCCTCGTCATCGAGGACGACGCCCAGGTCGTCATCCCGGCCGGCGTCACGCTCACGGTCGGCGGCGCTGAGTTCACCGACATGACCCTCACCTCCGGCGCCTCCGGCGAGGCCTCCGGTGACGCCTCCGCCGAGGCCGCCGGCTCCGTCGAGGAAGCCTATGTCGAGTACATCCACGAGTGGCTTCTCGCCGAGCTTGAGGTCAACAGCAACATGACGATCGAGCAGATCGAGGACGAGTTCATGCCCCTCATCGAGGCCGGCAACTACACCGACTTCCCCGCTGAGATGCTCTATAGCGGCATGCTCGAAAACGGCGTCGCGATGACGTTCGAGGAGTTCGCCGCGCAGTATTGATTGTTCGGCGTTCAGCGCGGGGCGGCGGCGCTGCCGTCACCCCGCGTGCACGGTGACGCGTATATGACTGCGTATGAACGCGTTATACAATAACGCGTTCATACAATTGAAAATTGTAAACACGAAAAACCGCTGCGTCCGATGACACAGCGGTTTTTCGTGTTTGTACGGTTGAAGACTTTGAAAGCCGTTTCAAATTCTTGTCGTCTTCGACGGTAATCAGTGCTTATTGCGTCCCCAGAAGGTGTTGTAGCGGTCGGGCACCCAGACGGGCTTTACGTCCTTCACCGCCTCGGCCGCCGTGATGACGGCGTCGTCGTTGTCGATGTCGATCAGGGTGTAGCGGTCGTTGCCCATGCCCAGCTCCTTCATATAGCTGAGCTGGCGGAGGCCGTGCCGTGTCTCCACGCGCTCGATCAGGGCCTTGCCGCCGCCGTCGGGCAGGGCGTAGATGAGGTCGATGCAGGCGTTGTCCGCCGCGAGAATGTCGAGCGAGGCGACAAAACCGATGTCCGGCGTGACAACTGGCTCCGCCTCCGGGCCTTCACAGTCGCAGGAGACGGACATATTCCGCATCGTGTTGATGAAGCAGACGTGCGGCGCGAAGTAGTCGATCGTGGCCTTGGTGCTCTCGGAAATGCGTTCCATCAGCTCCTCCTCGGCGATGGACCACATATCGTCCGAGCCGGCGACGGTGTGGATCTCCTTCTTGCCGATGCGGCCGTCGGCGCAGCCGATGCCGATGTTCTTGTTGGAGCCGCCGAAGCCGCCCATGACGTGGCCCTTGAAGTGCGTCAGCACGAGCAGGGAGTCGTAGGTCGGCAGCGTCTTGCCGACGTGCATCTCGGTGAACCATTTGCCGTTTTTGACGGGCAGGGTCGTCACGCCGTCGGCGTCGGTGATGTCGACCGGGCAGAACGTCCAGCCGTTGATCTCCAGCGTCCTGCGGTGATCCTCCGTGGTGTAGCGGCTGCCCTCGTAGTAGGTGTTCGTCTCAATGATCGTCGCGTCCGGCAGACGGGAGGCGAGAAGCTCCTTCACCCACGGGCGGGGGAGGATGTTCGGGCCTTCGGCCTCGCCGGTGTGCAGCTTCACGGCGACGCGGCCGGTCAGGACGGCGGCGACGCGGTCATAGATTTTCTGCAAACCCGCCTCGGACAGGTCGCGTGTGAAAAAGACGGGGGAGCTGTCGCCCGTGCGCTCGGCGTAGGGGACGTATTTGTCTCCGCCCGTTCCTGCAATCAGATTCTTCATGGTTGTGAGCCTTCCCTTCGTGCGTTGTTGATACTTTTTCCTGAAAGAAAAAGTATCAAAAAGAAATATGTATTCGCTCGAAAAAGCAGCGTTTCCAAGGCTTTGCGCCCGGCAACGAAACAAAGCTTTTCACCGGGGAACAGTATCGGATTGTTTGTGCAATTGTTGACGTTATTGTACACCGCCGTGTGCCGGCTGTCAATCCAGCCTGCCGTCGCAGTAGATGCAGCGGTAGAGCTTGTTTCGCTTGTCCACGAGGCGGAAAATCTGCGGCAGCTCCTGCTCCACGGTGGAGATGCAGCGCGGGTTCTTGCAGCGGACGACGTCGCGTATCTGCTCCGGCAGCTCGGGGCGGTATTTGCGCACACAGGTCTCGTTTTCGATCACGTCGATCGTCACGCCGGGGTCGATGTAGCCCAGCATATTCAGATCGACGCCGATCTCGCCGTCGATCTTGATGATGTCCTTGTTGCCCATCTGGCGGCTGGTGACGTTCATCATGAGCGCCACGGGGCAGCCGTATGCCTCGAGGTTCAGAAAGCGGTAGATCTCCATGCCCTTGCCGGCCTGGATGTGGTCGATGACGATGCCGTTTTTGATTGCGTCTACGTTCATAGCCTCCCGGCCTCCTTCAGCATTTTCAGGATCAGCGCCATGCGGATGTACTTGCCGTTCAGCGCCTGGCGGAAATAGCACGCCCGGGGGTCGTCGTCGACCGCGACGGAGATCTCGTTGACACGCGGCAGCGGGTGCATGACGATCATATCGGGCTTGGCCCAGCGCATTTTCTCCGGCGTGAGGATGTAGCTGTCCTTGAGGCGCAGATATTCCTCCTCGCTCAGAAAGCGCTCACGCTGTACGCGGGTCATATACAGCACGTCGAGCGCCGGCATGACGCCCTCGAGGTCGGTCGTCTGCTTGTACTCGATGCGCTTTCGCTGAATGATATCCTTCTTGACGTAGCTCGGCAGCTTCAGCTCCTCGGGGGAGATGAGGATGAACCGGACGCCGGGATAGCGGCTCATGGCCTCGATGAGGCTGTGCACGGTGCGGCCGAATTTCAGGTCGCCGCACACGCCGATCGTCATGTTGCCAAGCTCGCCCTTCTCGCGGCGGATCGTGAGAAGGTCCGTGAGCGTCTGTGTCGGGTGGTTGTGGCCGCCGTCGCCGGCGTTGATGACCGGCACGGAGGCGTTCAGCGACGCGACATACGGCGCGCCCTCCTTCGGGTGACGCATGGCGATGATGTCGGCGTAGCAGCTCACGGTGCGGGCCGTGTCCGCGATGCTCTCGCCCTTCGCGGCGGAGCTGGACGCGCCCTCGGACACGCTCAGGACGCAGCCGCCAAGCTCGTACATCGCGGCCTCAAAGCTCAGACGCGTGCGCGTGGACGGCTCGAAAAACAGCGTGGCGAGCTTTTTGCCGTGGCAGACCTCCGCGTATTTCGCGGGGTTTTCGATGATGTCGTTCGCGGTGTCGATCAGCTCGTCGATCTCCTCCACCGTGAGGTCGGTGATGCGAATGAGGCTGTTCATGCGTCCTGTCCTCCGATCCAGCTTTCGTCCGACGGGTTATCGCGGAACCGCAGGAGCCGTTCTACGTCGTCGGGCTTGATGTATCCCCCGTCCGCCGCGGCGAGGGCCACCGCGTCGAGGTTTGTGAGGCTCGTATTCTCCAGCCCCGCCGCCGCGAGGCGGTCGAGACCCTTTTTCATGCCGTAGGTGAAGATGCTGACGACGCCGAGCACCTCGGCTCCGGCCTGACGCAGCGCCTCCACCGTCTCCACGACGCTGCCGCCCGTGGAGATCAGATCCTCGATCACGACGACGCGCTGCCCCGGCTCGAGCCTGCCCTCGATGCGGTTCTGCCGCCCGTGATCCTTCGCGCCGGAGCGGACGTAGCCCATCGGCAGGCCGAGGATGTGCGCCGCGATGGCGGCGTGGGCGATGCCGGCGGTCGCCGTGCCCATGAGCACCTCGGCGTTCGGGTATTTCTCCCGGACGACGGCGGCGATCGCGTTTTCAACGGTATCGCGCACGTCCGGCGCGGTCAGAATGAGCCGGTTGTCGCAGTAGATCGGGCTTTTGATGCCGCTGGCCCAGGTGAACGGCTCCTCCGGCCGCAGGAATACGGCGCGGATGGAAAGAAGGCCCTTTGCGACGGTCGTTTCCATGGCTTCCATTTATGCTTCCTCCTCGGTGGGATTTGTCGGCCTGCCGGCGGCCTGATCGGGGGCTTTGTCACCGGCTTTATCGGCAGCCTCGTTCGCGGCTTTATCGACAAACTCCGCGACGCAGCGCTCATACGCCGCGACGGGGTCGTCCGCCTGTGTGATCGGACGGCCGACGACGATGTAATCGGAGCCGAGCGCTCTCGCGCCGGCGGGGGTGGTGATACGGGTCTGGTCGTCCTTTTCGGCGTCCGCGAAGCGCACGCCCGGCGTCACGGTCAGAAAGCCC
The DNA here is from genome assembly GCA_905234005.1 of uncultured Oscillospiraceae bacterium. Classification (GTDB taxonomy): domain Bacteria; phylum Bacillota; class Clostridia; order Oscillospirales; family Oscillospiraceae; genus CAJOIG01. The sequence goes on along the minus strand of CAJOFW010000059.1, from coordinate 1,507 downwards.
CGTCCGCAGGCGGCGTGGATGCTGCCCGCCTCAAGGGGGGAGCAGACGACGCCGTCCAGCCCGGCCCGGCGGGCGTTCTGGGCGTAGGCCGTCACGGTGTCCTCCATCGACTGCGCTATCAGCAGCTCGTCCCGGAGCTGCGCCTTGCCGGTCGAGGTGAGCTGCGTCACGGCGATCAGAAGCGGCCTTGTGCCGTCCGGACGGGTCAGCCCCTCGAGCGCCGCCTCCATCATGGCACGGGTGCCGGCGGCGTGGACGTTTACCATGTCCGTCTCGAGATTTGTAAGCACACGCATGGCCTTTTTGACCGTGTTCGGGATGTCGTGCAGCTTGAGGTCGAGAAAGACCCTGTGGCCCCGCGCCTTCAGCGCCCGGACGATGTCCGGCCCCGCCGCGTAGAAAAGCTCCATGCCGATCTTGACGAACGGCCTCCGCTCCCCGAATTGTTCGAGAAACGCCAGCGTCTCCTCCGCCGAGGCGAAGTCGCAGGCGATGATGACGTCCTTACCCATGGTTCAGTGCGCACCTCCTATGATATCCGAAAGGTTTTGAATGCCGTATTTCTCCATCACGGCCGGAAGAGCGGCGATGATGTCGCGGCAGATGTACGGCTCCGTCAGGTTCGCCGCGCCCACGCCGACCGCCGTCGCGCCGGCGAGCATCATTTCGATCACGTCCTCTGCCCTCGATACGCCGCCCATGCCGACGATCGGGATTTGCACGGCCTCGTAGACCTGATACACCATCCTGAGCGCCACGGGGAAGACCGCCGGGCCGGACAGACCGCCCGTCGTGTTCGCGAGAATCGGCTTTTTGGATTTCAGGCCGATGCGCATGCCCATGAGCGTGTTGATGAGGCTCACGCCGTCCGCGCCGGCGTCCTCGCAGGCGGCGGCGACGGCGCAGATGTCCGTCACGTTCGGGGACAGCTTCATGATGACGGGCTTCGTCGTGACGGACTTGACCGCCCGCGTGACCGCCGCGGCGAGGGCGGGGTCGGCGCCGAAGCTCATGCCGCCGCCGTGAACGTTCGGGCAGCTTATATTGACCTCGAGCCAGCCGACCTGCGGCGACGCGTCGAGCATGGCGCACGTCTCCGCGTACTCGTCGATCGAGAAGCCGCTGACGTTCGCCATGACGGGCTTGTGAAACACCCTCGCGAGCGCGGGCAGCTCGTCCGACAGCACGGCCTCCACGCCGGGGTTCTGCAGGCCGACGGCGTTCAGCATCCCGGACGGACACTCCGCGATGCGCGGCGTCGGGTTGCCGTATCGGGCTTCACGGGTCGTTCCCTTGAAGGAAAACGTGCCGAGGCAGTTTATGTCGTACAGCTCCGCGAACTCGCGTCCGTAGCCGAACGTTCCGCTGGCCGGGATGACCGGGTTATCGAGCGAAACGCCGCACAGCGTCACGCCGGTGTTCACTGTCGGCGCGGCTGCGCCTGTCGTCAGCGCGGCTATGTCTGCCGTCAGCGCGGTTGAGTCTGCCATAGGATTTCCTCCCTTCG
>CAJOFW010000058.1 GCA_905234005.1 uncultured Oscillospiraceae bacterium | reverse complement strand
AAAAAGGTAGATATTATGAACATTAAGTTAAACACCATTTGGTTCATTTTCCTACTGTTTTTATTGATTGGAGTTGCCTCAGCAACTGACCTGGATAATGAAACCCAACAGCGAACGATAGAAGAGCCCGCCAATGAAACACCCGAGCCGCGTTATCGTGAAGATTATCAAGAGCAACCTTCCTACACCGAAACTCAAAATGAAACTCCAACTTATAACGAACAAAATTATAACGATTATACGCCTTCGTACAATGAATCAACTTACAGCGAGCCCGAGCCTTCCTGCCCGGTCGATGACGTGACCGGCGATGATGAGGGCGGGTGCCCCGACAACGGCCGTCCGAGCCTGTGCGAAGTGATCGACATCATCAGCTCCGTCTGCCGGCAGATCATCAGCCGTATTGCCAGCACGTACAGGGATCTGCTGTCGAGCTGCGCGGCCGACGCGGAGACCTGTGTCAGCGCCTGGCGCGGCGGCGCTTCGGCCCCCTGCAGCATCATCTGCCGCAAGTGACGCCCGGCGATAGAAAGTAATACATAGCAAAAAACAGCCGCTGTCCCGTGTGGGACAGCGGCTGCTGTATTGTCCGCGGAGGAAAAAGGATTACAGGCGGCCTCCGGCGTCTACGACGATGTCCTGGCCGTTGATGCCGGACGCCTCGTCGCTGGCGAGGAAGAGGATCGCGTATGCCTGCTGGATGGGCTGAAGCATCCCGGCGGTGCGGTCCTGATAGTGGCGCTGGGCGGTGATCTCCATCATCTCGACGTCGACGTCGCCCATGTTATCGGGATTGAAGAGCGGCGTCAGCGTGGAGCCGGGGGAGACGCTGTTCACGCGGATGCCCGTGGAAAAATACTGGATCGCCATGTTCACGGTCAGGCCCCGCAGACCGGCCTTCGCGGAGGAGTACGCCGCGCCGGCGCAGTAGTAGATGCCGCCGATCGAGCACACGTTCACGATGGAGCCGTAATTGCGGGCCTCCATGTGCGGCAGCACGGCCCGGCAGAAGCGCATGACGCCCTTGAGGTCGGTGTCGTGCACGGTGTCCCAGAACTCGTCCGTCACCCATGCGACGCGCTTGTGGCTGTCGGGGATGCCGGCGTTGTTCACGAGGATGTCGACGCGGCCGAAGCGGTCGATCGTCTCGGCGACGACGTGTTCGACGTCGGCGGTGACGGTCACGTCGCCGGGGACGTAGACGCACTGGCCGCCGGCGGCGGTGATCTCGTCCCGGACGCGTTTGAGCTCGTCCTCGCGGCGGGCGGTGATGACGACGGTCGCGCCCTCGGCGGCGAACAGCTTCGCGGTGGCCTCGCCGATGCCGGAGTTGCCGCCGGTGATGATTGCGATTTTGTTTTGCAGTCTGTTCACGGTTGTTCCCTCGCTTTATTCGATCGGCGTGCCGTCCGGACGGAACAGGGGCAGCCGCCGGAGATAGATGATGTCGTCCCGATCCGCCGCGCCGCCCTCGGCGAGGATGGCGAGCCTGCCGACGATGTTCGCGCCGGCCTTCTGCGCGAGAGCCTCGGTGGCGCGCAGGCTCTCGCCGGTGGAGATCACGTCGTCGAGGATGACGACGCGTTTATTGCGCATCGCCTCCGCGTCGGCGGCGTCGATGACGAGCGTCTGCTCGCCGGCGGTCGTGATCGACTGCACCCGCACCTCGAAGACGTTCTGCATATACGCCTTCGCCTTCTTGCGGGCGAGCAGATACGGTATGCCGCTCTGGCGGCTCATCTCATAGACGAGCGGGATGGACTTCGCCTCGGGGGCGAGAAGGTAGTCGCACGCGGGCATGCGCTTTAACAGCTCCGAAGCGCAGTGGATGGTAAGCTCCACCTGGCCGAAGATCACGAACGCGCCGATATACAGCTCGTCGTTGAGGCGGCACAGGGGCAGGGTGTGGGTCATACCGCAGATGTCGATGTCGTAGGTCATGGCGTCTCCTTATTCGGCGGCGTCGGCGGCGGCGGGCAGGAGCTTCACGTCCTTCGTCGCCATATAGCCGCGGGTGTACAGGTCGAGGTATTTGATGCGCCGCCGCACCTGCTTCTTCGTGAGGTTGTACGTGTAGGCGAGATAGGCGATGAAGCTTCTCTCGCTCCGTTCGGGCTTGTAGAACTGCTCCTTGATTTCGGCCGTGATCTCATCGTAGGGCATGATCGTCAGCAGGGCGAGCATGTCGATGAACTTCTCGTCGTACACCGAAAACAGGTTCGCGATGTCCACGAACCGGAAGTCGTAGAGGCTGCGGTCGCCGGCGTTGGCGTCCGGGAAGTGCCTGTCCCAGAACTCGGTGACCCAGCTCTCGCCGTAGACGACGTGCCACATGGATATCTTTTTGCCGCGCATTTTTGTGATTCTCCTCTCTGAGATTGATTACTGGTTGTTTATTGATAAATATTGGTCGGCGGTTATCAGCCGATGGTTATTGGCTGGCAATGGCGGTCGGGGATCATACGACGGGCAGGCCGGAGAGGTAGCGGCGGAGCATATCGAAGGCGTGGCTGGCGGACAGCTCCCGGATGCGGTTCCGGCCCCGGCCGGGGCCGAGGGTCAGGTGACGCACCCACACGCCGTCCTCCGCCGCGAGGCCGACGAACACGGTGCCCACCGGGTTCACGCCGTCGCCGTCCGGGCCGGCAAGACCCGTCGCGGAAAGGCCGATGTCCGCCCCGGCGGCGATACGCACGCCCTGCGCCATCGCCGCGGCGACCGGCTCGGAGACCGCGCCGTTTTCGGCGAGGACGTCCTCCGGCACGCCGAGCATCCCGGCCTTGACCTCGTCGCAGTATGTGACCGCGCCGCCGCGGTAGACCTCGCTCGCCCCGGGCAGGGCCGTGAACCGGGCGCCGATGAGACCGCCGGTCAGGCTCTCCGCCGCCGCGAACGTGCGGTGCGTTTTACGCAGAAGCGGCAGGGCCGCGGATTCGAGGTTTTCGACGTCGACGCCGTACACCCTGTCGCCGAGGGCCTTCACGACGCGGTCGACGACGGGCTGACACATCGCGGCGGCCTCGGCCTCGGTTTTGGCCTTCGCGGTCACGCGGAGCATCACGTCGACCGCCTTCGCGTACGTCGCGAGGGTGGGGTTTTGCATATGCTCCATCTCCTCGCGGAACAGCGCCTCTACATGGCTCTCGCCCATGCCGAACACCCGTATCTGGCGCGATACAAGCGTCTCGTCCGAGAGCGAGCGCAGATACGGCGCGGCGCGGTGGCGGAACATCGGCAGGCACTCGTTCGGCGGGCCGGGCAGCATGATGACGCGCACGCCGTCCGCCTCGAACGCGCAGCCGGGGGCGGTGCCCCAGTCGTTGTGGAACACGACGCAGCCCTCGGGCAGATACGCCTGCTGGCGGTTGTTCTCGGTGTATTGGCGGCCGCTCTTTTCAAACCAGCGGCGGATGGACTCGTCCTCCTCCGGGTGGTAGACGAGTGTCTTGCCGAGGGCGTCGGCGAGGACGTTTTTCGTCAGGTCGTCGTAGGTCGGGCCGAGACCGCCGGTCGTGATGATGAGATCGGCGCGTCCCTTCGCGATGCTGACCGCCTCGGCAAGACGGCCCGGGTTGTCGCCGACGACGGTGTGCCAGAACACGTTCACGCCCAGCTCCGCGAGCAGCAGCGAGAGGTTCGAGGCGTTCGTGTTCACGGTGTTGCCGAGCAGCAGCTCGGTGCCGACGGCGAGAATTTCACAGTTCATCGTCATGGAGCCTCCTTGGATCGAGCTTCACAAGCTCCCGGCCGGCCAGCGCCTCCTGTACGAGGGCTTCGACGTCGAGGGCGGCCTCGGCCTCCTCGACCTTCGGAAGCTTCGGGTGCGTACACGGGTGGCGGGGGGTGAAGACCGTGCAGCAGTCCTCATACGGCAGGATCGACGTGTCGAACGTGCCGATTTTCCGGGCGAGGCGGATGACCTCCTCCTTGTCCATGCCCACGAGCGGACGCAGCACGGGAAGAGACGCGACCGCGCCGGTGCACTGCATCGCCTCCATCGTCTGGCTCGCGACCTGACCGAGGCTCTCGCCGGTGACGAGCGCGCCGCAGCCGTTTTTGCGGCCGATCTCGTCCGCGATGCGCATCATCATGCGCCGCATGATGATCGTGAAGTATTCCTCCGGGCATTTGGCCCGTATCTCCTCCTGTATGTGCGTGAACGGGACGACCTCCACGAACATCCGCCCGCACCAGGCGGTGAGGATTTTGGCGAGGTCGATGACCTTCTCCTTCGCAAGCTCGGACGTGTACGGGAACGAGAAGAAGTGCACGGGGATGATGCGCAGGCCGCGCTTTGCCATCATGTACGTCGATACGGGGCTGTCGATGCCGCCGGACAGCAGGCTGACCGCCGTGCCGTTCGACCCGACCGGCATGCCGCCCGCCCCCTGCGTCGGCGCGCCGTGGACGTAGGCGGCGCGGTCGCGCACCTCGAGGTGGACGATGAAGTCGGGGTTGTGCATATCGGCGGTGAGGTTGTCGTAAGCCTCGTTGATCTCGCCGCCGACGTACTGGCTCAGCTCGATGCTCGTCATCGGAAAGCCCTTGTCCGAGCGGCGGGATTCGACCTTGAACGTCCTCGCGGCGCGAAGCGGCTCGTCAAGGTATTCCATCGCCGTGCGTAAAATCACGTCCCTGTCCTTCTCGCACGCGACGGCGCGTGTCAGCGTCATGACGCCGAATACGTTTTTCAGCGCCTCGAACGCGGCGTCCACGTCGGCGCTTTCATCCTGCGGCTCGACGTAGATCACGCTCTGCAGGACGTTCACGCGGAAGCGGCCGAGGGGCTTTAACCGGCGGCGGATGTTCTGCGTGAGCTTCTGCTCAAAGTATCGCTTGTTCAGGCCCTTGAGGACGACCTCCCCCTCCTTGAGGAGGATCATATCCCGTGCGGGCGTCGGGGTTTCGTTCATATGTGTCTCCTGTTACGCTTCGGGTTCGTGGGCGGGGGGCGCTCACTCGTCCAGCTTGAGCACGGCGAGGAACGCCTCGGTGGGGAGCTGGACGCTGCCGAGGGAGCGCATTTTCTTTTTGCCCTCCTTCTGCTTTTCGAGCAGCTTCTTCTTGCGGGTGATGTCGCCGCCGTAGCACTTGGCGAGGACGTCCTTCCGCAGCGCCTTGACCGTCTCACGGGCGATGATCTTGCCGCCGATGGCCGCCTGGATCGGCACCTCGAAGAGCTGGCGGGGGATGTTCTCCTTGAGCTTTTCGCACAGACGGCGGGCGCGGGGATACGCCTTGTCCTTGTGGGCGATCAGGCTCAGGGCGTCCACGGGGTCGCCGTTTAAGAGCAGATCGACCTTCACAAGCTCCGACGGGCGGTACTCCGAGAACTCGTAGTCCATCGACGCGTAGCCCTTCGTCCGGGCCTTGAGCGCGTCGAAGAAGTCGTAGATGATCTCGCCGAGGGGCATTTCGTATTTCAGCTCCACGAGGCGCTCGTCGAGGTACGTAAGCCCCTGATAGATCGCCCGGCGATCCTGACAGAGCGGCATGATGTTGCCGACGAATTCCTGCGGCGTGATGATCGTCATGGTGACGTACGGCTCCCGGGCCTCGAGGATCGACGACACCTCGGGGTAGTTGTGGGGGTTGTCGACGTGGAGGATGGAGCCGTCCGTCATCTCGATCTCGTAGATGACCGAGGGCAGCGTCGTCACGAGGTCGAGGTCGAACTCGCGCTCGAGCCGCTCCTGTACGATCTCGAGGTGCAGCATCCCGAGGAAGCCGCAGCGGAAGCCGAAGCCGAGGGCGGCGGAGGATTCCGGCTCGAACGAGAGGCTGGCGTCGTTTAACTGCAGCTTCTCGAGGGCGTCCCGCAGATCGGGGTACTTCGAGCCGTCCTCGGTGTAGATGCCGCAGTAGACCATGCTCCGCGCCGGACGGTAGCCGGGCAGCGGCTCGGCGGCGGGGTTGTCAGCGCCGGTGACCGTGTCGCCGATGCGGGTGTCGGCGACGTTTTTGATGCTCGCCGTGAAGTAGCCGACCTCGCCGGCGTACAGGGCGTCGCACGGCTCCATCCGCGTCGGCAGCAGGTGGCCGACCTCCACGACCTTATACGACGCGCCGGTGGCCATGAACTTCACGTCCATGTCCTTTCGGAGAACGCCGTCCTTGAGGCGCAGAAGGACGATGACGCCGCGGTAGCTGTCGTACTGGCTGTCGAATACGAGCGCCTTGAGCGGGGCGGACGCGTCGCCCTTCGGGGGCGGGACGGAGGTCAAAATCGCGTCGAGCACGGCCTCGATGTTGACGCCGTTTTTCGCCGATATCTCCGGCGCGTCCATCGCGGGGATGCCGATGATGTCCTCCACCTCTGTCTTGACCCGGAGGGGATCGGCGGCGGGCAGGTCGATCTTGTTGATGACGGGCAGTATTTCAAGGTCGTGCTCGAGGGCGAGATAGGTGTTCGCGAGCGTCTGCGCCTCCACGCCCTGCGACGCGTCCACGACGAGGATGGCCCCCTCGCAGGCGGCCAGGGAGCGGCTGACCTCGTAGTTGAAGTCGACGTGACCCGGCGTGTCGATGAGGTTGAGCTGGTAGTCCTTCCAGCGCAGCGTGACGGCCCGGGCCTTGATCGTGATGCCGCGCTCACGCTCGAGATCCATGTTGTCGAGGAGCTGATCCTCCATCAGCCTCGCGTCGACCGCGCCGCACAGCTCGATGAGCCGGTCGGACAGCGTGGATTTGCCGTGGTCGATGTGGGCGATGATCGAAAAGTTCCGTATGTTTTCCTGCTTCATGCTTCCAGTCCCTCCAGCCTCTCCGCGATGGCCCGGAGCCGCGCCGCAAGCTCCCGGCACTCCGCCGGGGCCGGCCCGTCCGCGCCGGGCTCGGACACGCGGCCGAGAAGATAATCCGCCGTCACCCCGTAGTAATCGCAGGCGCGGCAGACGAACGGCAGACCCGGCTCCCGGGAGCCGTTCTCATAGTGGCTCAGGAGCGCCTGCGATATGCCCAGCTCCCCCGCCGCCTTGCGCTGGCTCACGCCCTTCTCGCGGCGCAGCGAGGCCATGATATCGCCAAAGCGGTTCTGTTCCATGCGTGTCCTTCCTTTTTGCGATGATTACAAAACGATGATAACAGAAGGTATTATAAACGACGGGGCATTTTTTGTAAACAGAAAACTTGCAATTTCCCCGGTACGGTGATACGATAAAAGGACTGTAACGCACGCATGAGCGTCAAAACCGCGATTCACACCATTACAATATTACAATACGGAGGACGAGTCACCATGTTTGAAGAACTCATCGAGGCCCTGAAGGCCGCGGAGAAGAAGACGATCGTGTTCACCGAGGGCACCGACGC
>CAJOFW010000057.1 GCA_905234005.1 uncultured Oscillospiraceae bacterium | reverse complement strand
ACCTCAAAGAGCTTGAGGCCCTCGGGCACCACGTGGAAGCAGCCCATCTCGGTGACGATGTAGTCGATGCAGTGATAGCCGGTGAGGGGCATCGAGGTCTTCTGCACGATCTTCGGGTTGCCGGCCTTGTCGGTCTGGGTCGTCATGACGACCGTGATCTTGGAGCCGGTCACGAGATCCATCGCGCCGCCCATACCGGCGGCGGTCTGGCCGGGGATCATCCAGTTGGCGAGGTTGCCCTCCGCGTCGACCTCGTACGCGCCGAGGACGGTGCAGTCGATGTGACCGCCGCGGATGAAGCCGAAGGAGCGGAAGCTGTCGAAGCAGGCGCCGCCCACGCGGAGCATGGACGCCTTGCCGCCGGCGTCAACAACGTTGGGATCGCACTCCTCGCCCTCCTTGGGAGCGCCCGTCAGGCCGACGACACCGTTCTCGGAGTCGACCCAGACGTCCACGCCCTCGGGGAGGTAGTCGAGGCACTTGGTGGGCATGCCGATGCCGAGGTTCACCACGTCGCCGTCCTGGAAGAGGCGGGCGGTGCGGTAGGCGATCAGATCCTTGCCTTTGAGTTCCATGGGATTCATCTGCTGTACCTCCTTACGCTTCGGTCAGGGCGCGGCCCTGCACAACGGCATCGACCACAAAGCCCGGGGTCATGATCTCGTCGGGATCGAGCTCGCCGATCTCAACGATCTGCTCCGCCTCGACGATGACGTGCTCGGCGGCGGTGGCGAAAGCCTCGTTGAAGTTGCGGGAGGTGCGGCGATACACGACGTTGCCCATCTTGTCGGCCTTGTACGCGTGGACAAAGCACACGTCGCCGTGGAGGGGCAGCTCGAGGATGAAGCGCTTCTTGGAGGCGTCGGGGATGATCTCGCCCTCGAGGAAGACGAACTTGCCGGCCTCCTCGTCCCACTCGACGACCTGCTTGCCGTCCATCATGGGGGTGTACAGGCCGGTCGGGGTCAGAACGCCGCCGATGCCGGCGCCGCCGGCGCGGACCTTCTCGCACAGCGAGCCCTGGGGCACGAAGGTGAGGTTGATCTCGCCGTCAACGACCTTCTGGACGGTGACCTTGTTGTTGCCGATGTGGGAGCAGGTGATCGCCTTGATGACGTTGGCGTCCACGAGCTTGCCGATGCCGCGGTGGGGCACGGAGGTGTTGTTGGAGATGACGCTGATGTCCTTGATGCCGGCGGCGATAAGGCCTTCGATCAGAACCTCGGAAACACCGACGTTGACGAAGCCGGGCAGAAGAACCGTCATGCCGTCGAAGCAGTACTTCGCGACTGCTTCCTCCACGGTCATAACTTTATTCTGGGCCATGGGAATCAATCCTTTCTGAATGTATTAACTTCACCATTATAATGGCTTATGACGGGAATGTCAAATCCCCCGCGCCGAAATTTTTCCATTTTCTATGGCGCGGGGCAAAAAAATGTGCTATGCTGTACGCCGTATGTAAAAAATCGACTGAATCGGAGTGGTTCTCCATGAAAAAGCAATCCGCCCGCTACCCGCTGATGATGCTGCTCGCCGCCGTGATCTGGGGCATAGCGTTCGTGTCCCAGAAGGAGGGCATGGCGTATGTCGGGCCGTTTACGTACAACGGCGTGCGTTCGCTGCTCGGCGGGGCGGTGCTCCTGCCGGTCATACCGCTGCTCGACCGCATCCGTTCACACTCCGGCGCGTTCGAGAAGGGACGGCGGCGCGATATCCTGCTCGGCGGCCTTGTCTGCGGCACGGTGCTGTTCGTCGCGTCGAGCCTGCAGCAGCTCGGCATCGCGGCGCAGGATGAGACGACAAACGTAGGCAAGGCCGGGTTCATCACGACCTGTTACGTCGTCATCGTCCCGATCTTCGGCATGCTGCTTGGGAAGAAGTCGCCGGGGCGGGTCTGGATCGCCGTGGCGGTGGCCGTCGCCGGGTTCTTCTGCCTGTCGCTGATGGACGGGCTTCTCGCCGGCGAGGGCGTCGCCCTCGGGGCGAGCGATCTTCTCGTGCTGATGTGCGCGTTTGTGTTCTCGGTGCACATCCTGTGCGTCGACCACTTCTCGCCGCTTGTGGACGGCGTGCGGATGAGCTGCGTGCAGTTTTTCGTCTGCGGGCTTTGGAGCCTTCCGTTCATGCTGCTGCGGGAATCGCCGCGTATGTCCGATATCCTCGCCTGCTGGCTTCCCATCGGCTACGCCGGCGTCATGAGCTGCGGCGTCGCGTACACGCTGCAGGTCGTCGCCCAAAAGGGCGTGCACCCGGCGGTCGCGTCGCTGATCCTGAGCCTCGAGAGCGTTTTCGCGGTGCTGGCGGGCTATGTGTTTATGCCCGGCTCGACGCTGACGGCGTGGGAGATCGTCGGCTGTGTCCTCGTCCTCGGCGCCGTGCTCCTCGTACAGACGACCCCGGCGGATGGAACGGACGATGAAACGCCGCGAACGGACGATACCGCGCCGCAATCATAAAACAAACAGAAAAAATTTCCATGCGCACGTCGATGGCGGCGTGCGCATATTTTACGCGGCGGCGCGGCACACTATCCGGCGAAACGTCAAAAAAGGAGAAAGGCTGGATATGGTCATTGACAGGATCGCCCTGATCCTCGCCGTCATCGGCGGAATCAACTGGGGCAGCGTCGGACTTTTCAAATTCGACCTCGTCGCGTGGCTCTTCGGCGGACAGACGTCCATGCTCTCCCGCGTCATCTATACGCTGGTGGGGATCGCGGCGCTGTGGTGCATCTCGCTGCTGTTCCGCGCACGGGACGAAGCCGACGAGGAAGCGTAACGCAATACGCGCAGAAAGGCGGCGCGCCCTGCGCTGCGCGATGTCGTCTTCACGGACGCGGCGATCAGAAAGAAAGGCTGTCGGACAGGCTCCGGCGGCCTTTCGCGTTTTTTTACGCGGCGGCTGCGGTAGAATCGGGGAAGGGGAGAAAACATACGATTCAAAACGATCAAAAGGAGCTGATATCATGCCGCTGTTCACGCGTCAGAGAAACGCGGCGTCGAAGCTTGTCAGCCTGCGGGTGGACGAGATCGCGCCGAACCCCTGCCAGCCGCGCTGCGTATTCGACGAGGATAGCCTTGCAGGCATGGCCGAGAGCATCCGCCGCTACGGCGTTCTCAGTCCGCTGTCCGTGCGCCGCCGGCAGGGGCAGTATGAGCTGGTGGCCGGGGAGCGCCGTCTGCGGGCGGCGAAGCTGGCCGGTCTGGACGAGGTGCCATGCATCGTGCTCGAGGTGGACGGCGCGGAGTCCGGGCTGATCGCGCTCGTGGAGAACCTGCAGCGGCGCGACCTCGACTACATAGAGCAGGCGCAGGGCATGGCGCGGCTCATCAGCCTGTTCGGGCTGAGCCAGGAGGAATGCGCGGCTCGGCTCGGCATGAGCCAGTCCGCCGTCGCGAACAAGCTCCGTCTTCTCCGCCTGCCCGAGGACGTGCTGGACACCCTGCGCGGCGAGGGGCTGACCGAACGCCACGGCCGCGCCCTTCTGCGTCTGCCCGACGACGACGCCCGCCGCGCCGTGCTGCGCCTCATCGTGGAGCAGCGCCTGAACGTCGCGGAGACGGAGCGCCGCGTCGAATCGTTTCTCGCGGAAAACGCGGAGAATACGGAAAACGGGGACAATCCGGAGAATGCCGAAAATGCGGAGAATGCGGAGGGGACGGATGACCCGGCGGACGGGGCTGTCACGAGGCGTCCGGCCCGGGATATGAAGGGCTTCATGTCCTCGCTGCGCCGCAGCGTGGAGCGTATGCGGCGCGGCGGCATGGCCGTAGACGTCGCCCACGAGCAGACCGAAGACGAGACGCTCGTGACGATCCGGATACGAAACACCGCCGATACCGCCGTCTGACGCGGCACGGCGCCGCAGCGTGTTCGCGGGCCAAAAAAAGCGGCAATGCCTTGACACCGGGGCGACATACCGTTAAAATGGCGGCATGAACATAGGAAGCATTCAGATGAACGGCCTCGCGGCGCTCGGGCCGATGGCCGGCGTCACGGACGCGGCGTTCCGGCACGTCTGTTTTGAGCAGGGCGCGGCGATGACGTGCACGGAGATGGTATCGAGCCGGGGGCTTATGTACGGCGACCGCAAGACCGGGGAGCTTTTGTTCATCCCGGAGGGCGACCGGCCGACGTGCGCGCAGATATTCGGCTCCGATCCCGCGATCATGGGCGAGGCCGCGGCCAAAGCGCTCGAGATATCGCGCGCGGACATCCTCGACATCAACATGGGCTGTCCGGTCGGCAAGGTTGTTCGCAGCGGGGACGGATCGGCGCTCATGCTCGACCCGGAGTGTGCGGCGCGTATCATCGAGTCCTGCGTTCGGAGCGTCGACGCGCCGGTCACCGTGAAATTCCGCAAGGGCTTTGACGGCGGCCATGTGAACGCTGTCGAATTCGGGAAAATATGCGAGCAGGCCGGCGCCTCGGCCATCGCCGTCCATGGCCGCACGCGGGTGCAGATGTACGCCGGCGTCGCCGACTGGGACATCATCCGCGACGTAAAGGCCGCCGTTAGCATCCCCGTCATCGCGAACGGCGACGTGTTCTCCGGCGCGGACGCCGTGCGCATATTAAAACGCACGAACGCGGATATGCTCATGGTCGGACGCGGCGCGTTCGGCGACCCGTGGATATTTGCGCGGATCAACGCCGCCCTCGCCGGAGAGCCGGAGCCGCCGCTGCCGCCGCTTGAGGAACGCGTCGACGCCGCCGTGCGCCAGCTCGAGCTTGCGTGCGCGTGGAAGGATCCGCGCATCGCGTGCCTTGAGGCGCGGCGTCAGCTCTGCTGGTATCTGCGCGGCGTGCCGCACGCCGGCCCGTTCAAGCGCGACGCGGTGCGTGTCAGCACGCTCGACGACATATACGACCTCGCAAAACGTATCAAAAGGGAGCTTGTACACACATGACACAGGAACAGGAGGCCCTCGTCATCGCCGCCGTCCTCGACGGTCAGACCGACCGGTTCGAGGAGCTGGTGCGGGCGAACGAGCGGGGGATATACGCCCTATGCCTGCGGATGCTCGGCTCGGAGCAGGACGCCCTCGACGCGTCGCAGGAGGCGTTTTTCCGGGCGTATCGGGCGCTCTCGTCCTTCCGGGGGGAGAGCCGGTTTTCCGTATGGCTGTATAAAACCGCCGCGAACGTATGCCGCGACGCCCTCCGCAGGCGTCCGGCCGAGCCGCCCATGCCGCTCGAGGACGACGAGGGGGCCGAGCTGCCCATCCCCGACGATCGCTTCGACCCGCAGACGGAGCTGGAACGCGCCGAGCTGCGCCGCGCCGTACACGAGGGGCTGAACGCGCTCTCGCCGGAGTACCGGGAGGTTCTCGTGCTGCGGGAGATAAACGGCCTTTCCTACGACGAAATCGCCCACGTCGCCGGCATAGAGACGGGCACGGCCAAGAGCCGCCTGTACCGGGCGCGGCGGAGCCTCGCCGCCATTTTGCTGCGCGGCGGGAACATTTCCGGCGGCGAACCGTCTAATCCATCGAACGCGCAAATCGGAAAGGGAGGTGAGCCTCGTGAGCACGCAATGTGAATACTGGCAGTCCCTCATCAACCGCATTCCGGACGACGGACTCACCGACGACGAGTTTGATCTGCTCGCGACGCATCTGCGCACCTGCCGCGAATGCGGCGGCCTGCTGCGCGTCTACGCCGCGATGACCAGGGCCCTGAACGAGGACGACGCGGAGCCGCCCGCCGCCCTGTGCGAGGGCGTCATGGCCCGCATCCGCGCCGATGGCGACCCTGTGCGCACAGGCGCCGGCGCCGCCCCCGATCGTCCCGGCCGCGTAAACACCGGGGATACCCGCGCACAGTTCCGTGACGAATACACGTCGGGACCATCCGGGATGCCCGACCGCCCGGCGAACGCGTACAAGCCTGCCGGACGACGGAAGAAGCGCCGCCGCTGGGTCGGCTTCGCCGTCGCGGCCTGTCTCGTCGTCGTGATCGGCGGCGCGGCCATCGCCGCACGGGGCGTGCTTTGGGGCAGAAGCGGCGATGAAACCATGATGGAAAAGGCCGTCTCGGAGGAATTCACCGTATCGGAGCCGTATGATATGCCCGTGCCCGAGCCGGAGGCGGCCGGGGAGGCGTTCGACGGGCGATGAAACCGCCGCGGCGCAGTCGGCCCCGGCGGCGGAGACCGCTGCGGTCGAGGAGGCCGCAGAACCGGAAGCCGCGGCCGAAGAGGCCGACGCCGGCGGGACGCGTCCTTCCGCCTACGGTTCCACGAGGGATGACCCCGTCGCCGTTCCGGCGGACGGCGAGGATCTGTTTCTGTATCTGCTGCAGGACGCACGCGGGGCGGTCAGCGATTCCGCCGCGTCGTGGCACGTCATCGCCGCCGCCGAATATGGCGGCGTGATCTACGAGTTTCTGACCGACGACGCGGAGGATATCCTGCTCTGGCAGGACGCCGCCGAGGGCGTCCCCATCCAATCCCCCGGCACCGTGGCCGACCTGTGGACGGCGCTGGACGGCGCGGCGTGACGCGGGCGGCGTCAGCGAAATCGGCGGAATAAGCGAATAAACAAAATATGCAAGCCCCCGGGTGATAACGGCGCAGCCGTCGTCATCCGGGGGCTTATACTTTTTCCCGAAAAAAGGGTAAGTATCAAAAAGAACTTTATATTCGCTCGAAAAGGCAGCAATTCCAAGGCTTTGCGCCCGGTAACGAAACGGAGCTTTTCATTTGAGAACAGTATCAGAACCCCTCGCTGCCTCGCTTCGGTTTGCGCCCGCAGGCGCAAATAAAATCGGATAATTTTCCGCAGAGCGCAAACCGGCAGGGGATCGGTGGATCATTCGCTTGTGTCGATGTTCATATACTCCGAGAGCTTCATCTCCTGCGCGGACGCCTCCTGATAGAGGGCGTAGTAGTCGTGGTCGATGGCGGAGCCGAGGTTGTCGGCGACGTAGGCGGAGCCGTAGGCGTGCCAGGGCATGTAGCCGCCCGTGATGTCGTTGTCGTACAGCGCGACGATCTGGCGCATGATGGCAAGCTCGTTGTAGGAGTAGTCCGCGTCGCTCCACGTCTGAATCCAGGTGCGGACGACGGCGGGGGTCGAGCACTCGCTCTGCCGCATGTTGACGTGGACGGCCCAGTCGTTCAGCGTGGCGTAGGGGTGCTTGTACGGGCGGTAATATTCGCCGCCGGAGTAGTACGACGAGTAGTGGTCGGGGTACGGCATGCCGCTGATGACGTCAACGACCGTGCTGATCGCGTCCCAATACTGGCCGTAGGGGGCCACGTAGTCGTTCGAGGTCTCGCCGAACACGTCCGCCGATATGTACGCGCCGTGGGCGTGGATGAGATCGGCCGCGTACATGAGGAAGCGCTGGACGGCCTGCGCCTTCGATTCGTTGTAGGTGTTCTTGAGGTCGACGGTGCCGTCGTTTTCGTAGTTGATGATGTAGTCCGGGAAGCGGACGTAGTCGAACTGGATCTCGTTCACGCCGAACTCGTCGACGGCCTCGAGCGCGAGAAGAACCTTGTACTGCCACACGTCGCGGCTGTATACGCTCGGCCAGTAGCTGGCGTTGATCTGGATGGGCGTGCCGTTGAGGTTTGTGATGCTCCACGCGGGATACGCCGACGCGAGGCCGTAGTCGTTGAAGGTGTTGATGCGGCACACGACGTAATAGCCCGCGTCATGGATGAGCTGGACGGAGCGGGCGAACTGCTCCTTCGTGCACTCGATGTAGTAGGAGTCCGCGATGCCGTAGTCGTGCAGCACGTCCGCGTCGAACGCGTACGCGCCGTCGTCGCAGATCGTGATGACGAATGTGTTGATCGCCGTGCCCTCGGCCATTTTGAGGTATTCCCCGATCGCGTCCGGCTTTGTGCTCGTGGCGGGGATGTAGAGGCAGTAGCACGAGTCGGGCATGGCGTTGCCCTCGTCGGCGAAATCGCCCTTCTCACGCGGCCAGTAGTCAAGCTCCGCCGCGTCGCCGCCGCCGTAGCTGTCGCCGCGCTGGACGTGCAGGGCGTAGACGTTGTCGTCGTTGTTCCAATCCTCGAGCGCCTCGGTGTAGGTGGGCACGACGTAGCACGAGCGCACCCAGCCGATGTCCGTACCGAGCTTGACCTCGTACATATTGACGTCGCCGGTATCGGTCACGTAGTCGTAGCCGACGACACGCAGAAGATCGCCCTTGCTCACAAGCTCGCCCGGCTCCGTGCCGTCCGGGGAGGGCAGGAGATTCACGGGCGTGCGGACGTAGACCTGCGTCTCCTGGATGATATCGGAGCGGTCGTCGGAGATGTTGCCCGTGGGGATGAAGCCGTACGCGCCGTTGTGGTAGACGTGGTAGTATTCGCTGCCGTTTTCGGCCACGAACGGCTCCCAGCTCTCGATCTGGATATAGGCGCCGCGGCCGCAGCGGGCGACCTCGGTCAGAGCCTCGCTGTAGAAGGGGACGGTTTTCTCGCCCTCGTCCGCGATGACATAGGCGTAGATCAGCTCGTCCCATTCGGGGGCGGCGTCCTCCGTGACGACCTCCTCGCCCGGAATGTTTTCCTCCGCGGTCTCACGCCGCGAGCCGGCGGGGTCGGAAAACAGCGTGCTGCAGAACAGGAGAATGAGCAGAAACGCGGCCGCGATGAAAAGCCGCTGCCATACGCGGAGTCGGCGCCGCGTGGTTGTAGCCTGAGACATAATCAGCCCTCCCGAGGGATGAATCCCACAAAAATATACCACGATCGACGAAAAATAGCAAGCAAGTGGTGCGAGCGTGTGGGAAAATAACCCATACAGTCCGCGTAAAACCGCCCGGCTGCCCGTTCATCCGCCGTCGACGGCACCGACCGGCGTGATCGAGAATATGTCGTCAAAGGCGATGCGGAAGCCGCGAAGGCGGAGCGTCCGTCCGAACACGTCGACCCCGGTCACGGCGTCCGTGCATACGGTAAACGCGCCGCCGGGCTTTCGCCTGTCCGGGACGAAATGGCAGACCGTGACCGTGTCGCCGGGCCGCAGTGTGCGCAGGACGGCGTCGACGGCGTGTATCTGCTCCTCGTCCGGTATCGGCCTTGCCTCGACGTACCGGGCCGTCTCCTCGACCGCGTCGCCGTAGCCCGTCAGCGCGGCGAAGGGCGAAAACTGCGCGGCGCGGTCGGATATGCTCATCCGGGGATGGACGGCGGATACGTGACGCGGCATATCCACAATATCCGCGTACGCGAAGCGTTCCGACGGAGCCGTATTAATCGGGGCTGTATCCATCGGGGCCGTGTTTTTCGGAGCCTTGTCCGTCGGAGCCGTATCCTTCACGCCCTGTGTCCTCCTACCTGGCCGTTTCGCTCCCGGCCGGTCGCGCCCTCCTCGTAGCTGGTGCCGGGGAGGATGATGTTTTTGCCGTAGCGGTTTTTGAGGTCTATCAGCGTCTCCTGCAGGCGGCGCTCACGCTTGAGGGCTTCGGCCTCCGCTCTGCGTGTCCGCTCGGCCTGCTCGCTGTCCGTGAACAGATCAAGCTGCTCAAACGGCGGTTCGTCGGACTCGCCGCCGCCTTCATCGCGGAGCGGCAGCGCGTGGTTCGCGACGACGTACATACGGCGCACGGACAGCTTCGGGTTTACGATCCGGTCGTAGAGCCGCAGAGCGGCGTTCATGATGAGACGCGTCGACGAGGTGCGGCGGCCGATGTTCTCGCTGCCGTGGGCGGACTTCGGGACGGTCTGACCGTAGTAGTTGTTCTCGATCGGGCCGCGATAGTCCGACGGGATGTCGCGGTCGTAGCCGACGGTCAGGACGATCTGATCGGTCGTCATGCCCTTCTCGACGAGATCGAGAACGAGGCCGTCCGTCATCTCCCGGAGGATCATCCGCCCCCTGTCCTTCGTGTAGGGAGCGGCCAGCACCTGCCCGACGCTGAGGCTGCTGCTCTCGGGCCTGTACGCCTTGATATCGGCGATCGTACACGGCTCCCAGCCCCAGGCGTGGTCGATCAGAAGCTCCGCGTTCACGCCGAACGCCCGATACAGCGCCTCCTCGTTCTGGATGCTCAGCCGCGCCACGTCGCCCATGGTGCGGCAGCCGAGCTTCTGAAGCCGTCGGGCCGTGCCGTGACCGACGCGCCAGAAGGCGGTGATCGGCGTGTGGCCCCACAGCTCGCGGCGGTACGCCGCCTCGTCAAGCTCCGCGATGCGGACGCCGTCCGCGTCGGCGGGCATTTTCTTCGCCCGGATGTCCATGGCGATCTTCGCGAGGTAGAGATTTGTGCCGATGCCGGCGGTCGCCGTGATGCCGGTCTGGAACAAAACGTCCCGGATCATCCGCAGCGCGAACGCGTGGGCGGTGAGACCGGAGGAACGGAGGTACGGCGTCGCGTCGATGAACACCTCGTCGATCGAGTAGACGTGCATATCGGCGTAGGAGACGTATTTGAGGTAGATGTCGACGATTTTCGCGCTGTACGTCATGTAATACGACATCCGGGGCGTCGCCGTGATGTAGTCAAGCTCGAGCGAGGGGTCGGCGGCAAGCTCTCTCGCGTCGGCGCTCTTACCGGTGAACCGGCGGCCGGGGGCGCGCCGCAGTCTCTCGGCGTTGATGCGCTTCACCGCCTCGACGACCTCAAAAAGCCGCGCCCGCCCCGGAATGCCGTACGCCTTCAGCGACGGCGTGACGGCGAGGCAGATTGTCTTCTCCGTCCGGGAGATATCCGCGACGACGAGGTTTGTCGTGAGCGGGTCAAGCCCCAGCTCCCGGCATTCGACGGAGGCGTAGAAGCTCTTTAAGTCAATGGCGATGTATGACCGTTCCGTGGCCGGACCCTCCCCTCGGCGGTTTTTCTTCATTGTAGCCCATTTTCCCGTCCGCCGCAAGGGGAAACGGGAAAATGGCGTATCGCATTTGTGACCAAAATGGCGACGGAATGTTGACGAAATGGCGACGATTGATGTATAGTAATGTCAGCAGGGAGCGTCCCGGCAGGGAATTATTTCAACAGGGGGAGGTGTGCCGTGTGGAGAGGGAAGCGGCGACGTTTCGCATCGACGAGGCCAGGGAGCGAAACCTCATCGGGCGGATGCTCGCGGACGCCCGGGCCGCCGCCGGGCTGAGCCTGACGGAGCTGGCCGGTATGCTCGCGCCGTACGGGCTTGCCATCACCAAAAGCGGCCTCAGCCGCTGGGAGCGGGGCGAACGCACGCCCACGGCGTACCAGATGCTGGCGCTGTGCCGTGTGCTGCGCATCCGCAACCCGCTCGATATGTACGCCGAGGACCTGAACGACGCCGGTCTCCGTCTGCTCGCGGCGTATCGCGACCGTCTCGCCGCGTCGGGGCGGTACCGGCCGGACACGATCGAGCTTGTGGACGTCCGGCTCTACGACGTGGCGGTGTCCGCCGGTACGGGGTCGTTTCTGGACAGCGCCGATTACGAGCTTCTGCGCGTTCCGGCGGCGACCGTCCCGGCGGGGACGGACTATGCCCTGCGTGTCAGCGGCAGCAGCATGGAGCCGGTCTACCGGGACGGGCAGCTCGTCTGGGTGCAGGAGGCGGAGCGTCTGCGTCCCGGCGAGGTCGGCGTGTTTTCGCTGGACGGCGAGAGCTTTCTGAAGCTCTACCAGGAGCGTGACCCGGACGAGGCCGACGCGGAGGCGTATATCGACGCGGAGAACGTCCTTCACCGGCAGCCGGTGCTTATATCGTTCAACCCGGCGTTCGCGCCCCGTGTCGTCCGGCCCGACAACTACTTCCGCGTCCTGGGCCGCGTGCTGCGGTGATTCATTCTCCCGGGCGAAAAGGTATTCAAAAAAAGGGGGGACAGGTGTGACGTCCATGCAGAGAGTATACGAGCTTCTGACCGAGCGGGATATGTCGCTCCTGAAGCTCTCGTCGCTCAGCGACATCAGCTATTCAACATTCAAAATGACGGAGCGCCGGAACGGGCAGCTCTCCGTCGACACCATCGAGCGGGTATGCCGTGCGCTCGGCATATCCATGGCGCAGTTTTTCGAGTCGTGGGAGGGGGAGACGCCGTATGACAGGCGGTAACGCCGCGAAGGTGACCGTGCAGGTCATGGTGGAATTCCGGCCGGACGGCTTTATGATCCCCCGTGAGATCGTCTGGATCGACGACAGCGGGGAGGAGGTGCACTACCCGATCGACCGCGTCCGTGAGGTCTGTCAGGCGGCGGCGCAGAAGGCCGGCGGACAGGGCGACCGCTACACGATCGTCGTGAACGGCCGGGAGACATACCTGTTCTTCGAGCGCAGCGCCAGCCTCTCCGGCCGTGTGATCGGCACCTGGTTCGTCGAACGCCGCTCGGCATAGGACGGGCGCATGTCCACGGTCAAAAAGCGCGTAAAGGGCGCGTAACAGAACGCGTAAAAAAACCGGGGCGGCAGGCTTTGCCGCTCCGGTTTATACATTTATACGTTCCGGTATGCTGTACGTTTCGGTATACGTTCCGGTTATGATCGCCGTATTACTTCCATTTGAACGTCGCGAGGCCGTATATGTACAGCGCGATTACGCAGATCGGGACGAAGTATTTGAAGATCGGCTTCATCCAGCTTTGCACCTTCAGTCCCTTGCCGGTGTTGGCCTCGGCGATGAACGCGTCCCAGCCCCAGCCCTTCTTATAGCAGCAGAAGATGGAGAACATGAACGCGCCGATGGGCAGCAGGTTCGTGCTGACGATGAAGTCCCAGAAATCCAGCCACGCGGTGTCTTCGGCGAACGGCTGGAAGTGCAGAACGCTGTAGCCCAGCGCCGTCGTCAGCGCGAGCAGGAACACGCCGACGCCGCAGATCAGGCTGCCCTTCGGGCGGCTCCAGCCCGTCAGCTCGCGCACCATGGCGAGGATGTTCTCGAACACGGCAAGCTCGGTCGAGAACGCCGCGAACACCATGAACAGGAAGAACAGCGTGCCCCAGAGCCGGCCGCCGGCCATGTTGTTGAATACGGTCGCCATCGTATCGAACAGCAGCGACGGGCCGGCGTTGACCTCGATGCCGTAGGTGAAGCAGGCCGGGAACATGATGAAGCCCGCCATGATCGCGACGAACGTATCGAGCAGGATGATGTTCACCGACTCGCCCAGCAGCGAGCGCTCCTTGCCGATGTAGCTGCCGAAGATCGCCATCGAGCCGATGCCGATGCTGAGCGTGAAGAACGCCTGGTTCATCGCGCCGACGATCACGGAGCCGTCGATCTTGGAGAAGTCGGGCACGAGGTAGAAGGAAAGCCCTTCCTTCGCGCCGGAAAGGAAGCCGCTGTGTACGGCCAGCACGATCATCAGCACAAACAGCGCCGTCATGAGGTATTTCGTCACACGCTCAAGACCGCCCTGGAGGTTGAAGCTGAGCACAAGAAAGCCCAGCGCCACGGCGATAAACAGGTAGAAGACGTTCACGCCGGGGTTCGTGATCATCGAGATGAAGCCCAGGTCGGCGGAGCGGCCGGTCAGAAACTGTATGAAATAGTAGATCATCCAGCCCGTGACGACCGTATAGAACGCCATCAGGGCGACGTTGCCGACGAGCGCGAAATAGCCGTGGATATGCCACTTCTGGCCGGGCTTTTCGAGCTTCTGGTACATCCGGACGGGGCTTGCCTGGGCCGCTCTGCCCATCGCGAATTCCATGACCATCGCGGGCAGGCCGAGCAGGAGCAGGCACAGGACATAGACGAGCACAAAGCCGCCGCCGCCGAACTGCCCCGCCATCCACGGGAACTTCCACACGTTGCCGCAGCCAATGGCGCAGCCGGCGCTGAGCATGATAAAGCCCATGCGGCTGCCGAGTCTTTCTCTTCCGTTATTCATGTTTTGGAATCCTCTCTTTTAATATTTCGTCAGCAATTATATTGCTGTTCACGGACGATTGCAAGGCAAAGGAACGCGGCGCCGTGACACGATGCTCCTGATGACTGCCATACTCCGCCTCTGTGTTCGGAATTCTGACCTCCGAACGCCGGGGCGGAGCTTTGGGCAACACCGCACAAATAGGAGGCGCACGTCTTGCTTGCATCTTTTCCGGCATATTTCACAAAAAGCCTCGGGAATACACAAAGTATTCCCTGCGT
>CAJOFW010000056.1:10825-11683 GCA_905234005.1 uncultured Oscillospiraceae bacterium | reverse complement strand
CCGCCTCGCCCGACGTCTCGCCGGAGGCAAAACCGGCGCAGGACAGAAGAAATACAAGCGCCGGAACGATTGCCAGGATTCTTGATGCTTTCATGGTGATGCCTCCCGATAAAAATGTTCGCCGTTTTTTGTCCGATACCGTCCGTTCCGCCGGGACGGCGCGCACGAAAGCGGTCATGCTTCCGCTCGCGGGTATCGGACGTCTGTGTTGTAACTGTTCAGCACCCGCCGGGTGCTGAACAGGGTTACTCGCGCTTATCGCAGCCGGCTTTGCCGGGTATCTGAACAGTTGCTCTGTGTTATTGATTGTACACGAATCAGCGGCGGAGCACAACAACCGATATGCGAAATGTATAACAACCAAAACGCACGCGGCGCTATGGATTTTTGTTGAAATCGCCAGATTCCGCGCATTGTTATCGCCCGCTTTCCATCACACAGTCACAAAGGACGCGCTCCCGGTTGCGGCGATATTCCGCGCCGTGCCGTAGACGACCGTGCCGTCCGCCGTCGTCCATGTGGGCCGGAGGCGCAGCGTCACGTCAAACAGCGCGGACGGCAGATTCATCGTATAGGCGCAGAAAAAGACCGATTCGGATGAGAACACCGTGGGCGCGTAATCAAACGAACCGAGCGAACCGGAGCCGATGATGCGGTTGTACACCCTCTTTGTTGTGAGCGTGCGCGTGACAGCCGTCCCGTCCGAGGGGCGCGTATAGCTGAGGACGAAGCCGACGGACGCGTAATCGAGTGAATCCACCGTCGTGACGACGCGAAACCGCGTGTCGCTGTCCGTCGAATACGTCGGGTTTTTGAGCTGGTATTTTACGGTCAGCACGGCGGGATCGACGAGCCTTG
>CAJOFW010000056.1:845-10777 GCA_905234005.1 uncultured Oscillospiraceae bacterium | reverse complement strand
GGTGATCGCGCCGGTATACGTCACGCCGTCCACGACGACGGACGCGGTGTAGACGGCGGTACCGTCGATCGAATCGGTCGGTTTTCGGATTTCTTCGATGACGTTCTCATCCGTCGCGGTCACGACGCCGCCCGACGTCGTCGAGGCCAGCGCCGCGGTCACGGTCGCGTCGGCGGCGGCGAGAGCGCCGTTTGCGGCGGTATAGGCCACGGTCGCGGCAGAGTGGTCGTCCGCCCACGCGAAGTACGGCGTGCCCGGCGTGTAATTGTAATGGAACGAAGCGGCGATCAGGGCGCTGTTGTAATTGCCGACGGTGACGCCGCCCCAGCTCGCCGCCGTGCCGGTGCAGTATACGTCGGCGAGGCTTGTGCACCGGTAGAACGCGTATGTCCCGACCGTGGTGACACTCGCGGGTATCACAACACGCCGAAGCCCCGTGCAGAGCCAGAACGCGCCGGTCGGTATCCCGGTCAGCCCCTCCGGCAGCACGGCGCTGACAAGGGACGAGCAGTATACGAACGCGTAATCCGGCAGTGAGGTGATCCCCTCCCCGACCGTCACATCCGTGATGCTGTCGCTATAGCCCTCCGTCGCGGCCCCGCTGCCCTCGATGGTCAGCAGCCCGTCCGCCGTGAGCGTCCACCACGCCGCGTCGCCGCACAGACCGTAGGCGATATAGTCACCCGTACCGCTGTCGATGTCGTCCAGCGCGTAGGGGTCGACCTTGTACAGCGTGGTGATGTCGGACGTCATATACCAGGTGACAAGCCCGTCCGACGTCACGATCGGCTGGCAGTCGGACAGCCGCATATTTGTCTCGGCGACGGAGCCGATGCGGGCGCCGCTGTCGTTTACGAGACACAGCCGGCGCCGGTTTCGCTGTTATATTCCTCCCACATCACGAGAAAACGCGTTCCGCTGAGCTTCACGAGCTGCGGCGTGAGCGGCGTGACCGCGCTGTCGGAGCCGTAGTCGGTCAGCCACGTCACCGTCCCGCCGGACAGGTCGGGACTCACCGCGGAGACGAAGATATTGCGCTGGCCGTAGGGCGAATATGTCTCCTCGTCGCTCACATCGACCGCGTTGCCCGCGATGAGCAGCTTCGACGTGCCGATCTCGAAGCCGCCGACGGATACGCCCGTCGCGTTTAACCCGCTCTCGCCCGGAATCGTGAGCGCGGTGCCGTAGGTGACATTGTATATACGCCCGCTGACCGGGCAGCGTGTGACGCATATGGCGCGCGGATTGGCGTCGCCGTGGTCGACGCGGTAGACGTAGGACCCGTCCGTTTGGACGAACTGGTTAAATGAGTGGCTCACAAAGCCGTAGGCAATGTTCATGATACCGGTGTAGCTGTCCGCCAGCGCCATGGTCGACTCCGTGACGACGAACGTCATGTTGGCCTGATGCCGTAATCCGTCGGTGTATGTATACATCGTGTGGCAGGTGTGGATGTACAGCTTCCCCGCCGTCTCCGCCATACGCAGAGAGCCGCCGTCAAACGGAAGACAGGTATTCGCCCCGGTCACGGAGAGACTGCCGAGCCGCTGCCAGCTCTTGCTGTACTTGACGACGCGCAGAACCTCCACGCTGTCGTCCTCCTCAGCGTTCATCTGGCCGAACACGAAAAAGTTGTACGTCTGCCCGGCGAAGAAGCCGCCGAACAGCGGAAGCTCCGCCGCGATCACCTCGCTGCTCTGCACCGCGCCGGACGACGACCAGGTCTCCACGACGACGCCGGTACCCGCGATATACTCCACCCGCGTCAGCGTCCCGTCGCTGTTTTCGACGAGGTAGGAGTTGACGACGTCCGCCCAGACCTCATAGTCGTTATCCGAGATGTTGCTGCTGACAGCGGCGACAAACCGGACAGCGTCGCCGTCGGAAACGGGCGGCTCCTCCCCGTCGAACGCCCCGACGTCCGCCACGTCGCCGGTCACATCCGCCACAGCAGGGGTTTCGTCCTGCCAATCCCCGATGGCGGCCATATCCTCGATCTCGTCTTCCGCCGCCGCGTCGCCTTCCGCCGCCGCGGTCTCGATTTCCGCGTCCGCCGCCGCGTCCGTCACATCCACAAGCTCGCCGTCCGCCATCGCGGGCGCGGCGAGTGACAGGCATATGAGCGCCGCGAGAAGCAGCGCCGTCAGTCTTTTGTATCGTATCATGAATTGTCTCATCTTTTCTCCTTTCCCTTTCCTGTTCCGCCGATTGCACGGCTGAACCAACAGCCGAAAACCGGAGGCGGTTTCAGTCGGAAGCCGGAGACGGTATCAGCCGAAAACCGGAGGCAGTATCAGTCGGAAACGGCATTATATAAAATAGTATCATGGATGACCCGCCGATGCAAGCGCAATATGGCGTCATCTGTCCCCCGCGCCGCCGGTCGGACGCATCGCAGCCGGTCGCGCTTTTGTTGTCACGCCCTTGATTTTTGCGCAGGATGTGGTATACTCTCTAAGATAGGTATATTATGTCCACTGTTTGACAGGGGACGGAGAGGATTTCCCCGGTACATGGCTAAGAAAAAGCAAGAGCAATACGGCAACGACAGCATCACCCAGCTCAAGGGCGCCGACCGCGTGCGGAAGCGTCCCGGCGTCATATTCGGCTCCGACGGGCTGGAGGGCTGCGAGCACTCCGTATTTGAGATATTATCAAACTCCATCGACGAGGCCCGGGCCGGCTTCGGCACGCTGATCACGGTCACGCGGTACGAGGACCGCTCCGTCGAGGTCGAGGACTTCGGACGCGGCTGTCCCGTCGACTGGAACCCGGCGGAGGGCAAATACAACTGGGAGCTTGTCTACTGCGAGCTGTACGCCGGCGGCAAATACGCGAACGACGAGGGCGAGAGCTACGAATACGCCCTCGGCCTGAACGGTCTCGGCGCGTGCGCGACGCAGTACGCGTCGGAATACATGGACGTGACCGTCCGCCGCGACGGAAACCGGTATGATCTCCACTTTGAAAAGGGCGAGATCGTCGGCAGCATGACCACCTCCCCCATCGACCGCAAGAAGACCGGCACGACCCACCGCTGGCGGCCCGATCTTTCCGTATTCACCGACATCGACATCCCCGAGGAGTGGTTCCGGCAGACGCTCCGGCGGCAGGCCGTCGTCAACGCCGGCGTGACGTTCCGTCTTCGCATCCAGCACGGGGCGAAGTTCGAGACGACCGACTACGTCTACGAGCACGGCATCCTCGACTACGTGCAGGAGCTGGCCGGCGAGGACACCTTGACCGCGCCGTATTATATAGAGGCGGAGCGGCGGGGCCGCGACCGCGCCGACAAGCCGGAGTACAAGGTACGCCTCTCGGCGGCGTTCTGCTTCTCGAACAGGCTCAGCCTGATCGAATACTACCACAACTCGTCCTGGCTCGAGCACGGCGGCGCGCCGGATAAGGCCGCGAGATCGGGCTTTGTGTCCGGCGTGGACGCGTACATCAAAAAGCTCGGCAAATACCAGAAGAACGAGTCGAAAATCACCTGGCAGGACGTGCAGGACTGTCTCGTCCTCGTCACGAACTGCTTCTCGACGCAGACGTCCTACGCGAACCAGACAAAGAAGGCCATCAGCAACCGGTTCATCCAGGAGGCGATGACCGAATTCTTCAAGCAGCAGCTCGAGGTGTGGTGCATCGAGCACGCCGCCGAGGCCGGACGCATGGCCGATCAGGTGCTCATCAACAAGCGCAGCCGCGAGCAGGCCGACCGCACCCGCCTTAACATCAGGAAAAAGCTCACCGGCACAATGGATATCACGTCCCGTGTCGAGAAGTTCGTCGACTGCCGCAGCCGCGACCCGGAGCGCCGGGAGCTGTACATCGTGGAGGGCGACTCCGCCCTCGGCTCGTGCAAGATGGGGCGCGACGCGGAATTTCAGGGCATCATGCCCGTGCGCGGCAAGATACTGAACTGCCTCAAGGCCGACTACGGCCGCATCTTCAAGAGCGACATCATCACCGATCTTCTGAAGGTGCTCGGCTGCGGCGTGGAGGTCGAAAAGCACGGCCGGGAGCTGAACGCCTTCAACCTCGATAACCTGCGCTGGAGCAAGGTCGTCATATGCACCGACGCGGACGTCGACGGCTTCCAGATCCGCACGCTGATCCTCACGATGCTGTGGCGTCTCACGCCGACGCTGATCACGGAGGGCTACGTCTACATCGCGGAGTCGCCGCTGTATGAGATCACGTCGAAAAACAAGACCTGGTACGCCTATTCCGACGCGGAGAAAAACCGCATCGTCGAGGAGCTTGACGGCCGGAAATTCACCGTGAACCGGTCGAAGGGCCTCGGCGAGAACTCGGCGGAAATGATGTGGCTCACGACGATGAATCCGGAGACACGCCGCCTCATCCGCGTCATGCCCGAGGACGCCGAGCGCACGGCGTACTGGTTCCAGCTTCTGCTCGGCGACGACCTCGCCGGCCGGAAAAACCACATCGCCGAGGACGGCTACAAGTACCTCGATATGGCGGACATCTCCTGAGAAAGCGGGCGCGATCACATGGCGAGAAAACCCAGAGAACCGAAAAACGAACCCAAACGCGGCATGGATCCGAACGTGATGGGTCTGCGCGGCGAGGTCATCGACCAGGCCATCACCGATACGCTGGAGCTGAACTACATGCCCTACGCGATGAGCGTCATCGTCTCACGCGCCATCCCGGAGATCGACGGCTTCAAGCCGTCGCACCGGAAGCTTCTCTACTGCATGTACAAAATGGGCCTGCTCACCGGCCAGCGCACCAAGAGCGCGAACATCGTCGGCCAGACGATGCACTATAACCCCCACGGCGACGCGGCCATATACGAGACGATGGTGCGTCTGACCCGGGACAACGAGGCCCTGAACGCGCCGTTCATCGACTCCAAGGGCAACTTCGGCAAGGTATATTCACGGGACATGGCCTACGCCGCGAGCCGATACACGGAGGCAAAGCTCGCGCCGATCTGCGCCGAGCTTTTCCGGGACATCGACAAGGACACGGTCGACTTCGTCCCGAACTACGACAACACGACGACCGAGCCGACGCTGCTGCCGACCACGTTTCCGAACGTGCTCGTCTCCGCGAACACCGGCATCGCCGTCGGCATGGCGAGCCAGATCTGCGGCTTCAACCTCGGCGAGGTGTGCCAGACGACGATCGACCTGATCAAAAACCCCGAGCACGACATCCTCACGACGCTGCCCGCCCCCGACTTCCCCACCGGCGGCGAGATCGTCTACGACGCGGCGCAGATGGCCGCGATCTACGACAGCGGACGAGGCTCCTTCCCCGTCCGGGCACGATGGCGCTACCTCGAGAGCGAACGGATCATCGAGGTCTACGAGCTGCCGTACACGACGACGGTCGAGGCCGTCATCGACAAATGCCGCGACCTCATCAAGGACGGCAAGCTCCGCGAGATCACCGATATGCGTGACGAGACCGACCTCGGCGGACTCAAGCTCGCGATCGACGTAAAGCGCGGCACGGAGCCTGAAAAGCTCATGGCGAAGCTCTTTAAGCTCACGCCGCTGCAGGACAATTTCCCCTGCAACTTCAACATCCTCGTCGCCGGTTCGCCGCGTGTCATGGGCGTGCGGGACATTCTGAACGAGTGGATCGGCTGGCGCAGCGAATGCGTCCGCCGCCGCGTCTACCACGACCTCACGAAGAAAAAGGAGAAGCTGCACCTTCTCGAGGGCCTGCGGGCGATCCTGCTCGACATCGACCGCGCCATCGCGATCATCCGCAATACGGAATCCGAGGCCGACGTCGTACCGAACCTCATGATCGGCTTCGGCATCGACGAGGTACAGGCCGAATTCGTCGCGGAGATCAAGCTGCGCAACATCAACCGCGAATACATCCTCCGCCGCGTCGCCGAGACCGACGAGCTGGCAAAGGAGATCGAGGAGCTCGAGGCCGTCCTGAACAGCCCCCGCCGCATCCGCTCGATCATCGTCGACGAGCTGAAGCAGGTCATCAAACAATACGCCGCCCCCCGCCGCACGCAGCTCGTCTACGCCGGCGAGGTCGAAGTATTCACCGAGGAGGCGGCGGTCGAGGACTACCCCGTCCACCTGTTCCTGTCAAGGCAGGGCTACTTCAAGAAGATCACGCCGCAGTCCCTGCGCATGTCCGGCGAACAGAAATACAAGGACGACGACGGCCTCAGCCAGTATTTCGAGGCCACAAACCTGTCGGAGCTTCTCATATTCACCGACCGCCAGCAGGTGTATTACCTGCGTGTCAGCGAATTTGCCGAGACAAAGGCCAGCGCCCTTGGCGACTTCCTGCCCGCCAGCCTCGGCATGGACGAGGGCGAGAGCGTCCACACCGCCGTCCTCGCCGGAGACTATTCCGGCACGATCCTGCTCTTTTTTGAAAACGGCAAATGCGCCCGCATCCCGCTGTCTGCCTACGCCGTCAAGACGAAACGCCGCCGCGCCGTCGGCGCGTACAGCGACCGCAGCCCGCTCGTCGCCCTCCTGCCGCTGCCGGAGGATACGGAGCTTGCCGTCGAATCCGGAGAGGGCCGCTGCGTCGTCTTCAGCACGGCGCTGCTCGCCCCGAAAACGAGCCGCACGACGCAGGGCGTCAACGTCATGACGCTCAAAAAGCACCCGGTCGTCCGCGTGACCCCGCTTTCGGACACCGCGATCAAAAACCCCGCCCGCTACCGCGTGCGCTCGATCCCCGCGGCCGGCGCGAAGCTGCTCGACGCGGACAGAGGCGAAAAGCAGCTCTCGATCCTGGGCGAGAACGAATAACCCTGCGACCGGATACCAAACCGGCGACCGGATACAATCCATTGATTCATAACAGGAGGCGTACCGCACATGGAAAAGACCATCGAAAGGCTCCGCAAAAACGGCTTCGAGGTCACCCGCTTTGCCTCGGGCGAGGAGGCGGCCGACTACATCGCCGCGAACCTGTCCGGCAAGACCGTCGGCATCGGCGGCAGCATGACCGTTCGCGGCCTCAATATCTACGACCGCATCCGGGACAATAATACCGTCCACTGGCACATGATCGTCCCCGGCGACGAGACCATGGCCGCCGCGTCCGCAGCGGAGGTATATATCACAAGCGTGAACGCGATCTCCGAGGAGGGGTACATCGTAAACATCGACGGCCGGGGCAACCGCGTCGCCGGCACGCTCATGATGAAGGACAAGGTCTACCTGATCGTCGGCAAAAACAAGCTCGCGGGCGATCTGAACGCCGCGATCGAGCGGGCGCGCAATATCGCCGCGCCGCTGAACGCGAAGCGTCTCGAGATGAAGACCCCCTGCGCCGTCGACGGCAGGTGTCACAACTGCTCGTCCCCCGACCGCATCTGCAACGCCCTTGTCGTGTTCTGGAGAAAGCCCGGCTGGTGCAGGAGCATGGAGATTCTTCTCGTCGACGAGGAGCTGGGCTTCTGATGAAGCGGCTATGTGCGCTGCTGCTTCTCGCCGCGATCATATTCGGCCTTGGCGGCTGCGGTTCGCCGTTTGAAATGGAATACTACTCCGAGCAGGACTACGAGCCCGCCTCCGAGACCGTCGAGGCCGACGACGCCGTCGGCAGCATCTCGAGCTACGCCGCCCTGCGGCGGGCGATATCGCGGCTTGTGGCGGAGCATACCGACTCGGCGGAGCTGACCTTCCAGAATTACGACGGCTCCATCAGCCAGGACATATCCACCGCCTGCTGGGAGGTCAAGTCCTCCACCGGCCTCGGCGCGTTCGCGGTGGATTACATCAGCTACGATCTCAGCCGCATCGTCAGCTACTACCAGGCGGAGATATTCATCACCTACAAGCGCTCGGCGTACCAGGTCGAGGCGCTGGAGCAGGTGGATAACCTCTCCGCCCTCGCCTCGAGGCTTGAGACGGCCATCCGAAACGGCGAGACGTATCTCGTCCTCGGCATCACCGCCGCGTCCGTGACGACGGACGCCGTGACGGACGCCGTGGAGACGGCGTATTACGCAGATCCCCTCGCCTGTCCGGTTCTCCCCGGCGTGGAGGCCGCTCTGTTCCCCGAGACCGGCGTGGAGCACGTCATCGAGGTCACGCTGGACTACGGCCTTGACAGCGAGGGCCTTCTCACCCGCCGTGCGGAGCTTGCCGCCGCGTTGGAGGACATCCTCACGGAGACCGCCGACGTTTTGGCGGAATCCGACGTTCTCCCGGAGACGACAGACGCCGCCGAAGCGGATGAAGGCGGTGAGGCGGATGAAGCCGATGAGCCGGATGAATCCGACGAAACAGGTGAAGCCGATGAAACGACTGAAGCGGGCGTGACGGCCCCGTCCGGCGAACCGTACGACGAGTCGCCGCCGCTGCCGAGGCCGCCCGGGTACTGCGTGACGGCGTCGCGTCCCGCTGCGTGCGTGACGAGACGGCGGGGCCGACGGCGTGGGACGCCCTCGTCGGGGGCGCCGCCGCGAGCGAGGGGATCGCGCTGGCGTATGAGGCGTGCTGCCGCGCCATGGATATCCCGTGCATGACCGTGTTCGGCCGGCTCGACGGCGAGGCGTATGTCTGGAACATCGTGACCCTCGGCGATGAGGCGTATCACGTCGACGTGTCCGCCGGGGACAAGGCGTTTCTCAAGGGCGACGAGGCCCTCTGGGGCGTATACTGGTGGGACACGAGCGAGTACCCCGTCTGTCCGCACGGCTTCGGCGACGAATCGGCGCACGCCGCAGATGCCGAATCCGCAGAGCCTGCCGAAGCCGGCGAAAGCGGTGAGGACACAGAACCCGGCGAACCCGGCGAATAACAGCATCATCCGAATCCACCGAATCAATATAACCCTCGTCCCGGACGCGTCCGGGAGAAAGGAGACATCCATGGAATCCATCATTTACATTGCCGTAGCCATCGCGCTGGTCATCGTGATCGTCAAATCGGCGTGGAAGCTTGTGAAGTTTCTGTGCCTCGTCGGCGTGATCGCGATGCTCCTGCTGCTTCTGTCCAATCTCGGCGTATTCTCGGGGCTGCTATGATCTTAGTCCGGTGATACGAAAACGGCGCTGATTTTCTCTTTCCTTTTTGCGCGGACTATGCTATAATGGCCGCGTAATCATATCGCATACCATTTCCCGCGTCCGACGCGGTTATCCGGAGGTACCGAATCATGGCCGACAACTACATAACAAAGCAGACAGAGCTTGGAACCGTCAACATCTCCATCGACGTGATATCCGTCATGGTGAGCGCGGTCGTCAGCGAGGTGGACGGCTTTGCCGGCTTCGGCAGCCCCACGACGCCGGAGCTTCTGGAGCTTTTCGGCAAAAAGATCGCCACGAAGGGCATCAAAATCCGCTTTCTGGACGACAAGATCACGATCGACGTCATCGTAAATGTCAAGCTCGGCGGCAGCATCACCGAAATCGCCGCCCGCATCCAGGACGCCGTTTGCCGGGAGCTTGAATCCGTCACCGGCATGAGCGCCGTTGTGAACGTCCATGTCACCGGCGTCTCGTTCGATAAATAATACCGCCCGTTCTGCGGGCATATTGCACGGCTCGGAGCCCCATTCCCGGGGCTCCTTTCCCATTCGACTGCAAAGCATAGGAGAATCCATATGATACGAACCGCCGCGAGAGAGATCGCCATCCAGCTCGGCTTTGCCGCCGCCGCCTCCGGGCAGGAGCCGGAGACGGTGATCGCGGAGTTCTTCGAGCCGGAGCACTACGAGAGCATGGCCGACGAGGGCGGGCTGTACGCCGAGGCCCCCTCCAAAAAAGACCTCGCCTTCATCACACAGTGCGTGACCGGCGTGTGCGCCCGCCGTGAGGAGCTGGACGGCATCATCGGCAGATACGCGAAGGGCTGGCGTCCGGAGCGCATATCCCGCAGCGCCGCCGCCGTCCTGCGCCAGGCGATATTCGAGCTTTTGTATATGCCCGACATCCCCGCCGCCGCGTCGATCAACGAGGC
>CAJOFW010000056.1:0-731 GCA_905234005.1 uncultured Oscillospiraceae bacterium | reverse complement strand
GGCGGAGGATGCGCCCGCCCCGACCGACGAGGCCCCGGCGGAGGTGGCGGCGGATGCATGAATCCGCCTGGAGCGTCACCGAGCTGAACGCCCGCGTCAAATCGCTTCTGGAGTCCGACCCGGCGCTGGCCCGCGTCGTCGTCCGGGGCGAGCTGTCAAACTACAAAATCTACCCCTCGGGCCACCACTATTTCACGATGAAGGACGCGGAGTCCTCCCTCAAGTGCGTGATGTTCCGCACGAGCGCGTCAAAGCTCCGCTTCCGGCCGGAGAGCGGCATGAGCGTCACGGCCACGGGCCGTATATCGGTCTATTCGAGGGACGGCGCGTACCAGCTCTACGTCACCGACCTGATGCCGGAGGGCGCGGGCGACCTGCAGGTCGCGTTCGAGCAGCTCAAGGCAAAGCTTGCCGCCGAGGGGCTTTTTGACCCGGCGCACAAGAAGCCGCTGCCCGTGTTTCCGAAACGTGTCGCCGTCATCACGAGCGGCGCCGGCGCGGCGGTGCACGATATCATCCGCGTGCTGGGCAAACGCTGGCCGCTTGCGAAAATCCTGATTCTGCCCGTGCGTGTGCAGGGCGTCGAGGCCCCGCCGGAGATCGTCGGCGCCATACGCTACGCCAACCGCTGGCAGCTCGCCGACCTCATCATCACCGGTCGCGGCGGCGGCTCGATGGAGGATCTGTGGGCGTTCAACGACGAGCGCGTCGCCCGGGCCATTTACGCCTCG
>CAJOFW010000055.1 GCA_905234005.1 uncultured Oscillospiraceae bacterium | reverse complement strand
CAGCTTTCACTGCGCCCTCCGTGGACCATTATGACGACCCGTTTGCCGCGAACATCTCAGCGCCGTTCACTCTCTGTAAGCGCGTATGCCGTCTTTACTCCCACTTCATCGGTTTGCAGGGATTCAATTTTCAACTATCGTGATTATACACCCGTGGGGCGGTTTGTCAAGCGTTATTTACATAACAGAATGGTAATATTGCAGTAAAAGCATCGTTATCACGCTCTGCCGCCGTCAGATTTCGATGATGAAGCGGTTTTTCCCGTTCAGGTATTCGACGTCGATCGTGCCACGCATGGCGCTGACGATCTCGTGCGCGATGGACAGGCCGAGACCGGCGCCCTTCATCGTGCCGTCGACCTGATAGAACGGCCGGAAGATGTTCTCCTTCTGCTCGCGCGTCAGCTCCTCGCCGTCGTTTTCGCAGATAAGGCGGATGTGCCGCACGCCGCCGCGCCGCTCGGCCGTGACGCATATCTCGCCGCCGCGAGTGCAGTATTTGATCGCGTTCTCGACGATGATGTCCACGAGCCGGGTGAGCTGGATCTCGTCGCCGGTCGCGGTCAGCCCCGGCTCCGACGTATGTGTGAGCGTGAGGCCCTGGTCGAAGGCCATGACCTCAAAGCGGAGCATCTCGCGTTCCAAAAGCGTCGTGAAATCGACCGCCGTCCGGGCGGAACGGGTATCCTGCGCGGCGAGGCCCGTCAGCAGCATGGCCTCGATCAGGTTCGTCATCCGCTCGCACTCGTGGCGGATGTTCTCACAGCCGAACAGCAGCTCGTTCTCGTCGGGGCTTTTGTCGCCGTCGATGAGGTCGATGTTGGCGCGGATGATCGACACAGGCGTCTTCAGCTCATGCGACACCTTCGCGATGAACCGCGTCTGCTCGTCCATGGCCTGCTTGGCAGGGCGCGAGAACCACCGGGACAGGAAGAACGACACGACGAGCAGCGCAAGCAGCATCGTTCCCTCGATGAACACGATCCGGCGGAGCAGTCTGTTCAGCTCTCTGTCCATATAGGTCACGTCGATGAAGGAGATGCGGTGCGCCCGTGCCTCCCGGACGCCGTTGAAGTAACGGACGCCGTATTCCGGCAGCGTGCCGCTCTCGTCCATGTGGCCGATCAGATCGTCGATGACCTCGTCGACGGTCACGCCGTGGTCGGCGAGGAAGAACCGTCCCTCCACGACCGTGGCCGACTCGGTCACGTTGTCGATCTCGAGGACGAAATGCGGCGGATACGCCGTCATCGGCTCGGCGGACGCGTAGTCCTCCCGGTTGTCGTAGTTGTGGATGTCCAGCAGATAGACCATGCACTGGTATTGCAGCTCCGCCCGCCGTTCGACGTAGATGAACGCCCCGATCGCCACGGAGAACACCAGCATCAGCCCCATGAACACGGCGATGAATTTCAGCCGCAGCCTGCGTATTACGTGCATGCATTCTCCTCCGGCATGGTGAGGTAGTATCCGATGCGCCGCACGCTCTCGATGCCCGCCCGGGAGTGGATGAAGCTCAGCTTTTTGCGCAGAAAGCTCATGTACGCGTCCACGACGTTCGACTCCGGCGAGGCGTCGTAGCCCCAGACCTTTACGAGGATCGACTCCCTCGCGACCGGTGAGCCGCCGTTGCGCATGAGGATCCGCATTAGCTCCCGTTCGCGGCTGTTCAGCGACACCTGCTCCGTCCCGCAGGACAGAACGCCGCTCTCCTCGTCGAGGGTGATGTCGCCGAACGTCACGGCGCCGCTCTCCATCTCACGCGGACGGCGCAGCAGCGCCCGGATGCAGGCGAGAAGCTCTCCGCCGGCGAACGGCTTGGGGAGGTAATAGTCCGCGCCCCTGTCAAGACCCTCGATGCGGTCGGTCACGGTCGAACGCGCCGTCAGCAGCAGCACCGGCGTCGTTACGCCTTCGGCACGGATGCGCTCAAGCACCTGAAAGCCGTCGAGCTTCGGCAGCATCACGTCCAGCACGACGAGGTCATATATGCCGCTCAGGATACAGTCAAGCCCCTCCTCCCCGTCCGAGGCGATGTCGGACAGGTAGTTCTGTTTTTTGAGGAGGCTCTGGATGGTCTTGGCCATCCGCTCCTCGTCCTCCACGATCAGAATCCGCACAACACACGCCCCCATTCCTTTCGGCAGGTACCTGCCTGAATAACCCGATCATGCCTGATGATATCCGAATAGCTCTGATTATACCTGATTATATCAGCGGATGATTAAACGAACGTGAAAATACAGAGCCGGGACGCCGTCAAAACGGATCCCGGCTCTGCCTGTTTCCCCTGATGCTTCGTTGCCGTGTTACACGGCTTCGCTCATTTCCTTCTCACGCTTCGCGATGAATTCGGGGTCGAGCCACTCGTTGAAGTGGCCGCGCGCCGTGTAGGTCGTGTGCAGCAGCTCGTGCGAGAGGTGGCTGCCCGGCTCGCCGAGGAAGACCTTGTAAAGCTCGAGCAGGTCGGGGTTCTCGTGCGACTTGCGCAGGGGCTTGCCCTCGTCCTCGTTGTACAGGGCCTCGATGCGAAGCTCCTTGTAGTTCGGAACGTTGTTCCGGATGCGGGGCTGGCCGCCGCCGTTGATGCAGCCGCCGGGGCACGCCATGACCTCGATGAAGTGGTACGGGCTCTTGCCGTCGCGTATCTGCTCGAGCAGGACGTCGGCGTTCTTGAGGCCGCTCGTGACGGCGATCCTCGCCTCGACGCCCTCGAGGAAGGAATACTCGGGCTTCACGTCCTTGAAGAGGATGGACGCCTCCTTGATCTTCTCCAGGCCCATGATCGGCTCAAGGTGGAGATTGCTGCCGGGCATCTCGCGGCCGGTGACAAGCTCGTAAACCGTGCGGAGGGCCGCCTCCATGACGCCGCCTGTGACGCCGAAGATATCGGCCGCGCCGGTGGAGAAGCCGAGCGGCGCGTCGAACGTGCCGTCCTCGAGGTTCACAAAGTCGATGCCCATCGTGCGGATCATGCGGGCCAGCTCACGCGTCGTGAGGACGGCGTCGACGTTGAAGTTGCCGTCGTTCTGCATGACCGGGCGCTGAATCTCGTATTTCTTCGCCGTGCACGGCATGACGGATACGACGAACATATCCTTCGGGTCGATGCCGAGCCTGTCGGCGTAGAAGCTCTTGATGACCGCGCCGAGCATCGTGTGCGGGCTTTTGCAGGTGGAGAGGTGGTCAAGCTCGGTCGGGAACGCGTGCTCGCAGTGCTTGATCCAGCCGGGCGAGCAGGACGTGATCATCGGCAGGACGGCCTCGCCGCCGGTCAGCGCGGCGGTCAGGCGCTGGAGAAGCTCCGTGCCCTCCTCAAGGATGGTGAGGTCGGCGCCGAAGTTTGTATCGAAGACGTCGTCAAAGCCGAGGTCGTGCAGCGCCGTGGCCATCTTGCCCGTGCAGGTCTCGCCGGCGGGCAGGCCGAACTCCTCGCCGAGGGCGGCGCGGACGGCGGGGGCGACCTGTACGATCACGCGCTTGTTCGGGTCGGTCAGCGCCGCCCAGACCTTC
Source organism: uncultured Oscillospiraceae bacterium (assembly GCA_905234005.1). Taxonomy (GTDB): domain Bacteria; phylum Bacillota; class Clostridia; order Oscillospirales; family Oscillospiraceae; genus CAJOIG01. The sequence continues at coordinate 4,134 of CAJOFW010000055.1, read as the reverse complement.
TCCATGCCGTCGGTCTCGGTCAGGGCGCCGGTCGGGCAGACAACGGTGCACTGGCCGCACATGGCGCAGTCGACGGTATTCAGCGGCTTGCCGAGCGCCGGGGCGATGACGGTATTGAAGCCGCGGTTCTGCGCGAAGATCGCGCCGACGCCCTGCACCTCGTGGCAGGCCGTCACGCAGCGGCGGCAGAGGATGCACTTGCGGGTGTCGCGGGTGATGGACGGGGATATGTCCACACGGCGGGGACTCGGCTCGCCGTGGATATGCGTCTCGAGGATGCCGAGGGTGCCGCCCATCGCCTGCAGCTCACAGCTCTGGTTGCGGGAGCAGGCCATGCAGTCCTTCGGGTGGTTCGAGATGAGAAGATCGTAGATGATCTTGCGTGCCAGACGCACGCGCTCGGTGCTTGTATGGACGACCATGCCCTCCTGCGCCTTGACGATGCAGGAAGCCATGAGCTTCTTCATGCCCTCGATCTCCACGACGCACACGCGGCAGGAGCCGTTCGTGTGGATGCCGGGACAGTGGCACAGGTGCGGGATGTCAATACCGGCGAGCTTGGCGGCCTCCATGATGGTGGAGCCTTCGGGGGCGGAGACCTGCTTTCCGTTGATTGTAAGATTGATCATGATTCTCTACCTCCTTTGCCTCAGGACAGGACGACCGCGTCGAAGCGGCAGACCGCCTTGCACGAGCCGCACTTCACGCAGACGGCGGGGTCGATCGCGTGCGGCTGGGCCTTCTCGCCGGAGATCGCGTTGACCGGGCAGCCTCTGGCGCACATGCCGCAGCCCTTGCACTTCTCCGGATCGATGGTGTACTCCTTGAGCGCGGCGCAGATGTGCGCGGGGCACTTCTTGTCACGGACATGGGCGATGTACTCGTCCCGGAAGTATTTGATGGTCGTGAGGACGGGGTTCGGCGCGGTCTGGCCGAGCGCGCACATGGCCGTCTCGCTGACGGTCTTCGCGAGGGTCTCGAGGTTTTCGATATCCTCCTCCTCGGCCTCGCCGTTCGTCATGCGCTGCAGAAGCTCGAGCATACGCTTCGTGCCGATGCGGCAGGGGACGCAGTGGCCGCAGCTCTCGTCCTGGATGAACTCCATGAAGTAGCGGGCGGTATCGACCATGCAGGTGTTCTCATCCATCGCGATGAGACCGCCGGAGCCGATGATCGCGCCGGCCGCCGCGAGGGATTCGTAGTCGACGGAGACGTCGAGGTGATCCTCGGTCAGGCAGCCGCCGGACGGGCCGCCGGACTGGACGGACTTGAATTTTTTGTTGTCCTTCATGCCGCCGCCGATGTCGTAGATGATCTCACGCATGGAGATGCCCATCGGGATCTCGATGATGCCGGAGTTCACGATGTCGCCGGCGAGGGCAAAGACCTTCGTGCCCTTGGAGCGGCCCACGCCGTAGCTCGAGAACCACTCCGCGCCCCTGTTGATGACGGCGCAGATGTTCGCGAGCGTCTCGACGTTGTTGATGATGGTCGGGCAGCCCCAGAGACCGCTCTGGAACGGGAAGGGCGGCTTCTGCCGCGGCTCGCCGCGTTTGCCCTCGATGGAGTTGATGAGCGCCGTCTCCTCGCCGCAGACGAACGCGCCGGCGCCGATGCGGATCTCGAGGTCGAAATCAAAGCCGCTGCCGAGGATGTTCTCGCCGAGAAGCCCGACGCCGCGGGCCTGCTCCAGCGCCTCCTGCAGACGCTCGATGGCAAGAGGATACTCCGCGCGGACGTAGATGTAGCCCTTGTTCGCGCCGATGCAGTAGCCGCCGATGATGAGCGCCTCGATGACGCTGTGGGGGTCGCCCTCGAGGATGGAGCGATCCATGAACGCGCCGGGGTCGCCCTCGTCCGCGTTGCAGATGATGTATTTTTGGTCGCCGGGCTGGTCGTGGCCGGACTTCCACTTTACGCCGGTCGGGAAGCCGGCGCCGCCGCGTCCGCGCAGACCGGAATCGGTGACCTCCTGGATGGTCTTGTCACGGCCCCAGTCGGTCAGGACCTTCGACAGGGCGGCGTAGCCGTCGTGGCCGATGTAGTCCTCGATCGAGCTGTAGTCGATGCGGCCGACGTTGCGCAGGGCGATCTTGACCTGCTTGTTGAAGAAGGGCAGATCCTTCGTGTAGGGGATGTACTCCTGCTTCTGGCGGTCGAAGTATGTATATTCGGTGACGACGCGGCCGCCGATCAGGTGGCGGTCGACGATCATGCGAACCTTCTCGGGGGTGAGCTGGCCGTAGAACACGCCGTCGGGGTCGACGATCATGCACGGGCCCTCGGCACACAGGCCGATGCAGCCGGTGGAGACCATCCGGATCTCCTGCGCAAGGCCGCGCAGCGCGATGGCCTTTTTGAGCGCCTGCACGACGTCCTCGGAGTGCGAGGAGATGCAGCCCGCGCCGCCGCAGATATAAATGGTGTGGCGGAAGCCGGTGGTACGCTTGAGGAAGTTATCCCGCAGCTCAACAAGATCGGCAGGGGACTTGATCTTCAAGGAATAGATAGCAGACATCAGATAACGCCCTCCTCTTCATCCTTTTTGTACCAGCTCTGCAGGATGCCGGACACCTCATCGGGCTTTACGTGCGGGTAGACGACCGCGTCGATGCTCATCGCCGGCGCGAGGCCGCAGGAGCCGATGCAGCGGGCAACCTCAAACGAGAACATACCGTCCTTCGTGGTCTGACCGATGCCGACGCCGAGGTTCTTTTCGAGCGTGTCGACGATCGTCACGCCGCCGCGCACATAGCACGCGGTGCCGAGACAGATGCGGATCGTGTGACGCCCGCGGGGCTGCGTGGAGAAGAACGAGTAGAAGCTCGCAACGCCGGACACCTCCGCCAGCGGAATGCCAAGCTCGATGGATACGATCTCCTGTACCTCCAGGGGCAGATACCCATATACGCCCTGTACCATATGCAGAACCTGGATGAGGTTGCCCTCCTTGCCCTTGTTCATGGCGGCTACCTGACGGATGCGCTGCAGAAGGATGTCCTCCGTGCTGGTGACCGCCGTCTGATTGACCTCTCCCATAACTACCTCCTAAACTGCAAATTAAGGAAACACGCGCCTGAACCGGTGGGACGCAGTCAGGCGCTCTTATAAGACAAGTATACCCAAGATTTTTTCACTTGCAAGTATAGTTTTTTTAATCACAGCAAATGGCGATAGAAATTAATCCTATCGCTTTGTGCAACTTCACCATACCGGTTTGGTTTGTTTTATGAATTTTCAGGTACGCAGCGAATCGCCCCGGCCGACCGCGATTTCGTAGCCGATCGACCGCACCCGGCCGGCGAGGCAGGCACGGCATTCCGCCGCCTCGTCGCCGGTGCAGATCTTGCCGTCGTATAAAAGATACTTCCCCCGCACGCCGGTGGGCGAGAGGTTCGGCATGATGACGTTCGCGCCGGCGAGGATGCCCTTTTCCCGGCCCCGCGGGTCGATCGTGCCGAGCGCCGTCGTCGCCGGGATCAGCGCCGCCGGGTGCATGAGGCGCAGTATGCCGAGCATGAACAGCGTAAGCTCCGCCGTCCCGGCCGGCCTGTCCGCGAACGGCGTGTCCCTGTGCGGGATGAACGGGCCGACGCCGATCATGTCCGGCTCGAGTTCCCGTAAGAATTCCAGATCGGTGACGATGTGGTCGGTCGTCTGGTACGGCGAGCCGAGCATCATGCCCGCGCCGACCTGATAGCCGATACGCTTGAGATCGTACAGGCAGCGGATGCGGTTTTCAAGACGCAGCTCCGGCGGGTGCAGGAGGGCGTAATGCGCCTTGTCCGCCGTCTCGTGGCGAAGGAGGTAGCGATCCGCCCCGGCGGCGTGATACGCCTCATAGCTCTCCGTGCTCCGCTCGCCGATCGAGAGGGTCACGGCGCAGTCGGGAAAGCGTGTCTTGATGGCGGACACGATGCGGCAGATCGCGTCGTCGGAGTAGGCCATGTCCTCCCCGCCCTGCAGGACGAACGTGCGAAAATCCAGCCCGTAGCCCTGCTCGCAGCAGGCGAGGATATCGTCCTCGCTGAGGCGGTAGCGGTCGCAGCTCCGGTTGCTTCGGCGGATGCCGCAGTAACAGCAGTCGTTCCGGCAGTAGTTCGTAAACTCGATGAGACCGCGCAGATAGACGGC
>CAJOFW010000054.1 GCA_905234005.1 uncultured Oscillospiraceae bacterium | reverse complement strand
GGTGGAGAGCAGCAGGCGGGTCACAGGCTTATAGCAGGTGATCGCGCCGGTGGACTCGATGAAGCTGTTTTTCACCACAGCCGTGCTCAGAGAGTTTATTGCCATGGCCGAGCGGACCGCGCCGGAGGTCCAGATAAAGGCATTGTCCACCTCAATAAAGCTGTCCTCACCGGCGGTATAGATACCGCTGCCGAGGGAATTTTCCCGCGCGCCGTCGCCGTAGAGCTTGTCGCTGGCGTGATCGGGATCGTCCAGAATAATGACGCTGTTCCAGGAATCGCCTTCGGAAGCGTGGGGTACGCCGTTTTCGTCGAAGGCCACGTCATAACGGCCCTCCTCTCCGCCCAGCGCGAGGATGCCGGCGCTCACATTCACGCCGCGCAGATAGAGCTCGTCACGCTCGATCAGGACGTTCTCCTCCGCGTGGACGCCGCCGTCCGAAATATCGATGACAGCCTCCACCGGGGTGCTCTCCGCCGAGGCGGACGCCTCTCCGGACGCGCTGCCCGACGCCTCGCCCGAGGCATAGGCGCTCATACCCAGGCAGAACACCAGCGCCAGCGCAAGAAGCAGGCTCAGATACTTTCTCATGCTCGTTCTCCTTTCCGAATTCACGACGCCTCGCCCGAGGCCGCCGGTACAAGGACGATCACCACGTTTTCATACGTTCCGGGCAGAAGCTCCGCCACCGCCGTTCCCGTGGTTACATCAAAGCTCTCGTCCATCACGTCCATGGAAACATGTTCATAAACCTCCAGCGAATACCCCGCGGGAGCCTGCAGAGAACCGCTCTCCTCGATCGTCAGGGCCTTCAGAGAGGATTCATCCGTCACCGTCCACACAGAGCCCGCGCCCACCGTCATGGTCACGCCGTCGAAGCTCTTGTCGATATCCGCCGGGTCATAGCTGAGATTCGCGGAAATGAGCGCCGCGTCCAGCTCCACGTCGGCAAAGGGGCTGAAATCGTTCAGGATGGAGTTGGGCACCTCGCCGTTCTTCCATGCGGCGATCTGCTCCTGCGCCACGGCCCAGGCCTCGCTTGCCTCGATGCTCTCCGGGCTCCACATGGCGTTCCAGCTTCCCGCCGTGCCGGACACCACCGCGCCGGTGAGGCTGGCGTTATCCAGTGTCACTGCCATAGGACGGAAGAAATCGTTGTGGATGATATCGCCCTCGGCGCTCATATTCCTGAGATGCAAAACCGCGCCGTTTGCCTTCGCCACGGAGTCGTCCAGCATGAAGCTCGCCTTCTTGGAGGCCCCCTCCCAGTCGGGCGTGCCGTAATAGATGACGCCCCGGCGGCTGATGAGCTCGGAGTCGTCCACGTCGATGGTCCAGTTGGAGGAGCGGTTCACGATGGTGGAGCCGCGCCAGGAGCTGATCCAGAACCAGGACGCCCCGCCGTTGTCATCCGAGGCCGCGTAGTCCTGGATGTAGATGCCGTAATTGTTCTCATCGAACGCATATGTCAGATCGTCCGTGGTCAGGGTGCTGCCGTGCACATAGGCAATATCGTCGTTCCCGGCGGTGCCGTTGCGGCTCATGGCGGTGTTGTGGCTCAAAAGCGCCGCAAAGTCCGCGGCGATATACGAGCCGCCGTCCTCCGTCGCAAGGCCCGCCGCCTCCACGCCGCTCAGGTCGTCGTATTTATAAACGTCATGCCCGCTGTAGACGGATACGCCGTCCCCGTCCACGTCATACACGCTGCCGATGACGGCCTTGGAGTCGTTCGTCAGGAACAGACCGTACATGGCGGAGCGGAAATCGCCGCCGTAGATCTCGCTCCACAGGGTACCGGGGTTGTACATCCCGTAGCCGCCGCCGTAGACGTCCGCCCGGGAGTTCACGGCGATCACATTGGAGGGCACACCCTCCAGCGCATAGGCGCCCCAGCCCTCGGTGGCGACGCCGGTGTTGTAGAAATAGTGATCCCCGCCGGTCTGGAGAATGGTGGAACGGGCGCCGCCGTAGAGCGCCATCCAGCCGTATTTGTAGCTCTCCCCGCCGAGACCGACAAGCTGTGAGTTTTTCACAACGATATCCGCGCCGACATTGCCGCTGCCGTAGTTTGCCAGAAGCGCCGTGCGCACCCAGCCGTCGAACCAGGCGAAGGTGTTGTCGATGGTGACGACCTCCCCCACGGAGGAATCGCCGCCGGTGCTGATGACCGCGCCGAAGGTGTTTTCGCCCCGGCGCATGGCGGATTCGTTCCATACCGTCTCGTCCTCGTTGTCCAGCAGGATGACGTTCGAGTATTCCCTGCCCTCCGTGACGACGGGAACAGCGTTGCTGCCCACGGTATAATCCACGTCGTAGTAGCCCGTCTCTCCGCCCACGGTCACCGTATCGTTAATCACGCTGATGCCGGATACGCCGACGCTGTAGGCCCCGGTCTCCCCATCGGCGGGAAATTCCTTCACATTCACGTTGTCCGCCCGGATGTACACGCCTTCGATGACATCGCCGGATACCTCCGCGCCGTCCGCGACCTCCAGCGCGTCCACGACCTCCGGCCGCAGGGTGATGGCGCCGCCTTTATCCGAGACAGCGGCATAGTCCCCGTGCTGGCAGGAGATGTTTTTGCTTGCCGCGCTGGCGTCCCCCGAGGCCTCGCCGGAGGGTTCCGCCGAAGCGGCTTCCGCCTCCGCGCCCCTGGCGGGGGCCAGGGTCTCAAAGGTATAGATCCACGAACCCGCGCCGAAGCCCGAGGCCAGCATGTAGCCCTCGGCGGTGCCGGGTTTGATGGCAAGATTCGAGGTCATGCGCAGGCTCGAATCCGGGCAGAGGACGTTCGCGATGGGCTCACCCTCCGGGCTGAACACCAAAATGCGCCCGGCCTGGATCATGGCCTGATACAGATTCCCCTCGGCGTCCGTCTTGTTGGAATCCGGCTGGCCGGAGCCAGCGTTCTCATAAATCTTCTCGACGCTCTCCGCCACCGGCCGGCCGTTTTCATAGCGCAGTTCGATGCGGTAGACGGACAGCTCGTTCGTCATGCCGACCCACAGGGTATTTCCGTCCGGGGACAGGGAGATGCCGTTCGGCCCCGCCAGCTTGTCGGCGACCACCAGCGCCTCGGTATATCCGCCGTCAGCAGGTAGATGCCGCCGATGGGGTTCGCGGCGCTGCCCTGCCAGTCGGTGACGAGCAGATCCCCGGCCGCGGTGAAGCACAGATCGTTCAGCGAGAAGGTTTTGCCTTCACAGGAGGGCGTAATGCTCTCCAGCACCGTTCCGTCCGGGTCGAGGATAAGAAGCGTTCCCTCCCGGCAGACGGCGAACAGCCGCCCGTCCTCATGGAAGGCCAGCCCCAGCGGGCTCAGCTCCCCCTCGTAGACCGTGGTGATGTTCTTTTCCGGGTCGATCTTCACGATGTAGTTCACGGGGTAGCTCATGCCCACGCTGCAGACGAAGAGGTTCCCGTCTCCGTCAAAGGCGGGTCCTTCCAGGCCCACGCGCTCGTCGGACACCTCGACCCACGCCTCCGCCTCGACGGTGGGCAGGTCGGCGATATCCTCCGGCAGTGCCGAACCTGACGCCCCGCCGAAGGGCTCCCCGGACGCGTAGGCGCTGAGGCCGAGGCACAGCGCCAGCGCCAGCAGGATGCTGAGTGTTCGTTTCATGCCGCTTCCTCCTCTTGATTATTTTGGCTTAATAGTCGATGTACTGCGGGCGCACGTCGGCATATTCCGCGACGAGCGCGTCCCAGTTTTTCGGAAGCTCGATCTTTGTGCAGGACGGGCCGCCGTGGTCGCCGCCGCCGGCCAGCACCGTGATCATCGGGCCGGCCTTGCCGCCCGCCACGATGATGAACATATGCCGGTCGTCCCAGAAGATGCGGGTGGAGTGGTGCGGCTTGAGCGGCAGATCGGCGGTCGTCGGGATGTGGTTGTTGCCGACGAGCCACTGCAGATCGACCTGCGAGGCCGGCTTGCGGGCGTATTCGACGATGTAGCGCTGTATGCGCTTTCTCGTCCAGCCCTCGTCCGCGAACAGCTTCGCGGCCATCGGCGTCAGGATGATCTCCATGCCCGGCTCCCAGCCGATCACGTCGATTTTGCACAGGCCGTCGAGGAAATCGCCGACGCTCTTTCCCGAGACGCAGCGGTGCTCCTGCGGCCAGAACATCGTGACGGCGGAGTCCTCCGCCGCGACGCCGAGGTCGGCGTGTACGGGCCCCCAGGGGTTGTTCTCGAGGCTGTCGCCGACGCACAGGCCGAGGCGGTTTTCGTGGCCGGCCTCGGAGAGATCCTCGATGCCCGGCCGCAGACCGGCGATGTTCATCATGATGTACCCGAACGCCCGGGCAATCGCGGCGTTCGGCTTGTAGTACGGCGAGAGCGCGTTATCCGCCGTGTTCAGGCCGATGTCCGCCGCCGCCCTGCCGGAGACGGTGATCACCGGCCCCCAGGTGGACTGGGAGCAGGTCCAGCCCTCCAGAATGATCTTCGGGTCGAGAGCGCCCCTGACCGCCGCGATGAGGACGGGCATATACGTCGGCAGACAGCCGGCCATGACCGCGTTCACGGCGATGCTCTTCACCGTCGCCGCGCCCATCTTCGGCGGGAGATAGCCGATGACCGTATCCGGGGCCAGATCCGTGCCCCGGAGCATCTCGGCGACGGCCTCCTCCGTCGGGATCTCGATGGGCTGGCCGTTCGTGAAGCCGAGCCGGTAGAACGTCCGGCTGATCTCCCGGGCGGTGCCGGTGTAGATTTTCCGGGCATATTCCTGCTTCGGCTCCGCCGGGTGCGCCTCCTCCGGCGTCAGCGGATCGCAGAGCGCCCCCACGAGCTCGTCGCACAGGGCGGCGATATCCGGGGCCATGGCCTTGTCGATGCCCTCCTGATCCACGTGTCCGTTGATCTTATCTGCCTTTACGTTATACTGTATCGTCCGAAGGCCGGGAACGCCCATGGCCTTCACGCCGCGAAGCCCTGCGGGGTATGTGCGGGGCACCACCAGCATGACCGTGGGCTTGCCCGCCTTCTCCATGTACGCCGCGTTGTAGCCGAGGTAGAGGGAGCTGGACGGCACGGAGCCGTAAAACGCGAGCACGCAGTCCACGCCCGCGAGCCATTTGTCGAACACCGGCTTAAACGCCGGGTCCTTCGCGAGGTCGGTCGTCTCGGTCGTGTACTGGATAAACGAGAATTTCGCCGTCGGATACCGCGCCGCCAGCTCCTTTCGCACCGTCTCCAGCATGTGCGTCGCCAGCACCATAAAATCCGCGAACAGGCCCACCGTCTTCCCCTCCAGAGAATCGAGCCGGGGACTGAGACCGGAGATGACGGAGGCGTCCACCTCCGACCATGGACTGAGCGCGTTCAGAATCTCGGACATAATCAGCATCCCTCCATTTTCATCGTTTCCACCATTATAAAGAGGGAAAAACCGCCGTGTCAAATGAAGTGTGAAACATATATCCAAAACGTTCATGTTATGGATAAATCGAACTTGACATGATTCACATTATTTGTTACATATAATTATGCACTTTTCACACGGACACCGTGTATATGTCTTACGGAGGGAGGGCTGTTCATGACCGACAGGCTCGGCGCGAAGGCGCGGCGCACACGGGAGCACATTCTGGCGCAGGGCATGGCGCTCATGCGGGAACGCGGCTTCCGGGGCACGACCATCCGCGACATATGCGAGGCGGCGGAGGTATCGGTCGGGACGTTCTACGCCTATTTCCACGACAAGGGCGAGCTGTTCCGGTACAACTTTCAGGAGAAAGGCCCCGCCTTCGCGGACTTTCTGACAATAAGCATCACGGGCGACACCGCCTATGACCGCGTCATGAGCTTCGCCCGCTACTACGCGTGGCTCAACATCGGCACGCCGAAGGACGAGCTGGAGCGCATCTTTCTCCGGCCGGACGAGAACTGGTACCCCGGCAACAACCCCGCCTACCACGTCCTGTACACCGTCATCCGGGAGGGGCAGGAGCGCGGGGAGTTTATGCCGGAGCCGGACGCGAACACGATCGTCGATATGCTGCGGGTGTTTCTGCGCGGCTGCGTCTATGAGTGGATCATGGGCGGCTGCGTGTTCGACCTCGAGGAACGGATGTGCTCCTACGTAAGTCAGCTCGCCGCCTCCTTCGTCCGGCGATAACGCGTATAATACTGTTCTCCCATGAAAAGCTTTGTTTCGTTACCGGGCGCAAAGCCTTGGAAACGCTGTCTTTTCGATGCGAATACAAAGTTCTTTTTGATACTTTTTCTTTGGGGAAAAAGTATAATACAGACGCCCTGCCGTACAGACGCTTTGCCGCGGATTTTCGGCAAGGCGTCTGTTTGCGTCTTTCGGCGTCGTAATCCGTACCGCCGCCGTTCACGGCACGGACGGCGCTCTTTCGACGATCTGGCGGTACAGCTTCATGGCGGCGCTGCGGACGTACCGGCTGCGGGAGACCGCCGCCACGCTGCGCAGGACGCAGTAATCCTCCTCCAGCGGGATCATCGCGATTTTCTTCGCCCAGACCATGGGGTTTCCGTCGTTTTTCTCGTTGAACAGCGGCTCCGGGATGACCGTAATCCCCCGCCCGAGGCTGACAAGCTCGCCGATCAGATTCGAGTAGTTGCTCGTCAGCGCGATCGTCGGCGTGAAGCCCGCCCGCTCGCATATGCTGTGGGTCAGCCGCTCCATGTCGGCGTTCGCGTTGTTGCACAGAAACGTCTCGTCCCGCAGCTCCGCCACCGATACGCGTTCGCGAAGGGACAGCTCACTGCCCACACGGACGGCGATGCCCACCCGCTGGGCGTACAGCTCCGTCCAGTCCAGCTCCGGGGCCGCGAGGCTGTCCCCGCCGATGGCGATGTCCACCTCGTTTTCGGAGACGGCACGCAAAAGCGCGTGCGGCCCCATCTGGTGCTGGGTGACGACCGCCTTCGGGTTCTCGAGAATGAAATCCCGCACACAGTCCAGCAGCCACCCCGTCTCCTCGCTGGGCAGCGTGCTGCCGATCTTCACCTCGCCGACGCTGCCGGCGCGGATATCCTCGATGTTCAGCCGGATGTCGTCCATCGCGGCGAAGATCGCCTCCGCCTTTTCGAGCACCGCCTGCCCGTACTCGTTGAGCACGATCGTCTTGGCGCGGCGGTCGAACAGCTTCACGCCCAGATCGTCCTCCAGACGACTGATCGTCTTTGAGAGCGCCGGCTGCGTGATGCGCATTTTCGCGGCCGCTCTCGTGATGTTCTGCGCCTGCGCCGCCTCGTAGAAGCACCGAAGCTGGTAAATCTCCATCGCTGCTGTCTCCTTGTAAGAATTTCAATAACCTGAACGCCATATATTTATGATATTACAGGAATTTGACAGAATTACAAGTCCTATTTTATAATTTGTACGTAAAAAATCCCGGCAAGACCGAAAACGAGACTGAAATTGGAGGTTCCGCAATGAAAAAGACCCGCATTACCGCTCTGCTTCTGGCGCTGGCGATGATCCTCGCCCTGACCGCCTGCGGCGGCGGCGCTGCCCCCGCCGAGGAGGCCGCCCCCGCTGACGAAGCCGCCGCCCCCGCTGAAGAGGCCGCCCCCGCCGAAGAGGCCGCCCCCGCTGAGGAGGCCGCCGCCCCCGCCGACGACGGCACCGTGTACGAGATGAAGTTCAGCTCCTCCCAGGTGGAGGGCACATGGCTGGGCGATCTCATTGACGAGTACGCCGTCATGGTGGACGAGGCCACGAACGGCCGCGTCAAGATCACCATCTTCCACAACAACGCCCTCGGCGCTCCCGCCGACCTGTGGACCATGCTCACGCAGGGCGGTCTGGAGATCCTGAACCTCGGCATCGCCCAGGCCGGCGAGTTCCCGATCACCGACATCGTGCAGACGCCGTTTCTGCTGACCACCCCGGACACCGCCGGTGAGATCATGTGGACGCTGCTTGAGGAGGGCAAGCTGCCCGAGTTCACCGACAACATGCACGTTCTCACCTTCCTGCCCACCGATATGCAGATGTTCGCCACCACCGACAAGAAGATCGAGTCCATCGACGACTTTGCCGGCATGAAGATCCGCGCCAACTCCGGCCAGCTCATCACCGCGATCGAGGCGCTCGGCGCTTCCGCGGTCTCGATCACCACGACCGAGGTGTTCCTGTCCCTGTCCCAGGGCGTCATCGACGGCGGCATCTCCAGCCCCTCCGCGATGACCGCGTTCACCTGGCAGGACGTCTGCCACTACCTCTACGCCATGCCCATCTGCACCGGCATGAACTACATCGGCGTGAATCTGGACGTCTGGAACAGCCTGCCCGCCGACCTGCAGGAGGCCCTCGACGAGGTCAGCCGCGAATTCTACGACATCTATATGGAGCGCAACAACGCGGCCCAGCAGGAGTCCATTGACACCATGGTCGCCGCCGGCGTGGAGGTCGTGGAGTGGGACGACGCCACCGTTCAGGCCATCAAGGACGCGACCGCCAGCATGCTGGACGATCTGGGCGAGAGCCTGAACGCGCAGGGCATCGACGGCACCGGCCTCGTGGCGGAGGCACGCCAGATCGTGGCCGATTCCCAGTACGAGCAGTGATCCGCGAAGCCACGGACTGACCCGCGTTCGCAATTGACCCGGGCGGGTACCCTTCTTAACGGGGTGCCCGCCGTTCCTTTATCAGAGAGGAAGAGACGATATGATAAAAAAACTCGACGAGGGGCTTCACAAGGTCAGCAATTTCTGCGTGTGGATCTCCGGCGTCACGCTGTTTCTGATCGCGGCCTTCATCTTCATCGACGTGCTGGGCCGCTATGTGTTCAGCCACCCGATCACCGGCTCGCAGGAGATCGTGGAGCTTGCCATCGTGTGCGTGCTGTACCTCGGGCTTCCGTACTCCACCTACTGCCGGTCACACGTCCGGGTGGACGCCCTCATCACCCATTTCCCCTACAAGGCCCGCATGATCACACTCGGCGTCGTGACGCTTCTGTGCGTTCTCGTGTCCGGGCCGATCGCGGTGCAGCTCTTCCGGCAGGGCCTGAACGTCGTGAGCCGCGGCACGGCCTCGGCGATTCTGAAGATCAGGCACTGGCCGTTTTACTTCGTCGCGTCCTTCGGAAACCTCCTGCTGACGCTCGAATTCATCTCCGACGGCGTGCGTCTGCTGCTGAAGGCCGGCCACCCCGAGGACGACCCCGAGGCGGAGCTGATCATGCCCCCCGCGGCGCTCACGGAGAACGAAAAGGACGCGGATGACAGAAAGGAGGCGGAGAGAGAATGACTGCCCTGACCGCCGGCTACATCGGCGTGGCCGCGATGCTGATTCTGCTGTTTCTCGGCATGCCGCTGGCCTACACCTTCGCCCTGTCGGGCGTGTTCGGCATCACGCTGATCCTCGGCCTCAACAACGGCCTGAACTACATGATGTCGATTCCGTTTTCCGCCGCCGCGAGCTACACCTTCATCGTCATGCCGCTGTTCATGCTGATGGGCGATTTCGCCTACAACGGCGGCCTGACGTCGGACGCCTACGGCGCCGCCCGCAAATGGTTCGGCCACGTCCCGGGCGGCCTCGCCGTCACGAGCACGGTGGCCTCGGCCCTGTTCGGCGCGCTGTGCGGCTCCGGCTCCACCACGGCGCTCGTCATGACACAGGTGGCGTGGCCCGAGATGAAGGAGAGCAAATATGACCCCGGCCTCGGCCTCGGCTCCATCGTCGGCGCAGGCCCGCTGGCGATCCTCATCCCGCCGAGTGTGCCGCTCATCATGTACGGCCTTCTGTCCGGCGCTTCGATCGGGCGGCTGTTCATGGCGGGCTGGCTGCCCGGCCTGCTGCTGACCGTGACGCTGTCCGTGTGCACGGTCATACAGGTCAAAATGAACCCGGCGAAAGCCCCCATGATGGCAAAGGCGACCATGAAGGCCCGGCTGCGGAGCCTCGGCGCCGTGTGGCCGTTTCTCGTGCTGATACTCGTCGTGATGGGCTCCATCTGGGGCGGCATCTGCACCGTCAACGAGGCCGCCGGCATCGGCGTCATCGGCTCGATGGTCATCATCGCGGTCATGCGCCGCATGAATCTCCGGGGCTTTCTGCAGACACTCAAGAAGACCTGCTCCGCCGGCTGCGCGATGTTCTTCATGTTCGTCGGCATACAGATCTTCAACACGTTCATGTCCCTGTCCGGCATCCCCCGGGCGCTGGCGATGTGGGTCGGCGGTCTGCCGCTGCCCTCGAGCGTCATCATCTGGGTCATCGTCCTTCTGTACATGGTGCTCGGCTGCTTCCTCGACTCCCCGCCCGTCATGATGCTCACCGTCGGCCTGCTGGCCCCGGTCGTCGCGTCGCTGGGCTACGACCTCGTGTGGTTCGGCATCATCGTGGCGTTCACCGTCGCGGTCGGCGCGCTGACGCCGCCCGTGGGCATCAACCTGTTCGTGGTGTCCTCCCGTGCCCCGGACGTACCCATCGCGACGATCATCCGCGGCATGGTGCCCTACCTCATCACGATCATTTTGACGCTCATCATCATCTTCTACGTCCCGCAGATCTCCCTGTGGCTGCCGAATCTGATGTTCGGGTGACAACGTATCTTGAAAAAACCGGTGTGCAGCTTTCGTCTGTACGCCGGTTTTTCCATAGAAAAGAACCCTGCCCGTACGGGACAGGGTCCTTATCTTTTGGTATTGTATCGTGATCATACTGCTCTGTTTCGTTACCGGGCGCAAAGCCTTGGAATTGCTGCCTTTTCGAGCGAATACAAAGTTCTTTTTGATACTTTTTCTTTCAAGAAAAAGTATCAGATGGAGTTCACGACGCCGTAGGCGGAGCGGTTGACGGCCTGGATGCTGCCGGGGGTGTCGCAGGAGCCGATCATCCATGTCCGGGCCTTGCCTGTGAAGAACGGCAGGGCGATCTCCTGATTGGCCTTCAGGCCGGCGGCGAGAAGGACGTTGTCCGCCTCGACGCTGTGCTCCGCGCCGTCCTTGTCCACATAGGTGACGTGATCGTCGTAGATGCCGGTGCAGCGGGCGTTCAGCACGTAATCGAAGCCCTCCTGCTCCTCCCATGTCTTCTCGAACAGGCTGCGGAAGTGGACGGGCACGCTCTCCGGGGAGAGGATGCCGAGCATCTCCACGACCGTGACCGCGTGCCCCTGGCGGGCGAGGTGGATGCCGACCTCCACGCCGATCTCGCCGCCGCCGATGATGACGAGCCTGTGACCCAGCTCGCTCTCGCGGTTGGCAGCATCGGCGGCGAACATGACGTTCGGGCCGTCCGTGCCGGGTATCGGCGGCGTGGCCGGGCGGGCGCCCACGGCGATCAGCACCTCGTCGTAGTCCTCCGCGTCGATCATCTCCGGCGTGGCCTCGGTGTTCAGCAGCACCCTTGCGCCGCTCTTCATGACCTGGGCCTCCTTCCACCGGCGGTAGCGGTTGATGGTCCACTTGATGTCCATCCTGTCCATGCTCCACAGCATGCCGCCGAGGGCCGGGCCCTTCTCGTACAGCGTCACGTCGTGGCCGCGTTCACGCAGACGCAGCGCCGCCTCCATGCCGCAGGGGCCGCCGCCGACGACGGCGACCTTCTTTTTTCTGACGGGCGCGGTCTTCATCCGCTCCGCCTTGTGCTCGATGCCGAATTCCGGGTTCACGGAGCAGACGGTGTTCCACTTCTCGGGGCCGGGGATGTGGCACTTGTTGCAGCGCAGGCAGGGGCGCACGTCCTCCGCCCGGTTCTCGTATGCCTTGGTGACGAACTCGTTGTCCGCGATGTAGGCGCGGGCGGCGCCGATGAGATCGGCCTCGCCGTTGGCGATGATCGCGTCGTCCCGGGCGATGTCGTGACAGCCGCCGACGACGTTCACGAGCATTTTCGTGCCCTGCTCCTGCAGGCCCTTTTTGATGGCGGCCGCGGTGTCCAGATGGGGCACCTCCCGGGGATCGAGATAGGTGGGCTGACTGGGGTCGATGCTGCCGCCGCGAATCTGGATGATGTCCACATAGTTTTCGAGATACTTCATCATCTCGACGGTATCCGTGACCTTGAGACCGCCCTCGAACATATCGTCCTCCCGGCCGGAGATGCTGATCTCCACGAGGAAGTCGCGGCCGCACTGCTTCTTGATCTCCTGACAGATGAGCATCGGGAACCGGGCCATGTTCTCGAGGGAGCCGCCGAACTCGTCCGTGCGCCGGTTTGACAGCGGCGACAGGAAGCGGCCGGGGAACATGAGGCGGTACGCCATGTGGATGTAGCACATATCGAAGCCGAGGTTCCTGGCGAGCTTTGCCTCCTTGCCGTACTCCTCGACCATCCGGTAGAGAAGCTCCTTCGGGGCGGCCTTGCCGTATTCCCGCTTCGAGCCGTCGCCGGCGACATACTCGGACAGCACGCCGTCGGACGCGTCGTAGCCCGCCACGATGTTCATATTGGGCAGGACGAGATAGCTGGCCTTCGCGCCGTAGTAGTGCACCGCCTCGGCCACCTGCGCGAACATATGCTGGTGTGCGCCGTTTGTGATATCGAGGCTCTGGGAGTGGACGTCGGTGGTCTTCACCGGGTTGTTGCCCTTGCAGGTGACGACGGCCGCGCCGGCCTTGGCCTTGTTGCCGTAGTGGGTGATGAGGGCCTCGGTGGGCCACTTTTCGAAGGCGTGGCAATGAAGCGGTTGCGCAGCACCACGTTGTTGATCTTGATGGGGGAAAGGGCGTGGACATATTCAAGAGCCATATCGTTTTTCTCCTTCCGGTAGTCTGCCCGCTCAGTAAGCCACGGGCTCCGGCATCGTGCCGGGGTATTTCGCGCAGAGCTCATCCCACGCCTTGGGAAGCTCCGCCTTCTTGCAGATGGGGCCGCCGTGGTCGCCGCCGCCGAGGTACGCCATGCCCCAGTCCCGGCCGGCCACCATCACGAAGCTGTGATCGGTGTTCCACATGAGCGGCGCGGAGTGGACGAGGCCGGGCGCCGGGAACACCAGCCCCTTCCGGGGATGGTTGTTGCCGATGGCGGCGCGGGGGATCTCGCTCGACGGGCGGCGGTTGTATTCCTTCACGTAGTTCAGGATGTCCCGCTTCGTATACCCCGCGTCGGCGAACGCCTTCGCCCCCTCGGGCGGCAGGGTGATCATCATGCCCACGTCGAAGCCGCCGTGCCACAGGGAGCAGAGGCGGTCGAGGGCGGCGCTGGGATTCATGACGGGGATCTGGCTGTGCTCCGAGGGCCAGAACAGCGTGACGGCGTTGTCGCCGTCCTCGAGGCCGAAATCGGCGGGCAGGGACGGCCACGGGGAGTTCTCCTCGTCCTCCGCCACGCACAGGCCGAAGCGGCTGTCGCTGCCGGGGCCGGACATATCCTCCGTCTGGCTGCGCACGCCGGAGATGTTCATGATCATATACGCCATGGCCCGGGCGATGCACGCCTGCGGCCTCGTGTACGCGGACAGGAAATTCCGCCCGGCGTTGATGCCGATGGCTTTGCGGATGGGGCCGCTGATGACGATGACGGGCAGCCACCCGGCGTTGGAGCACGTCCAGCCCTCGAGCTTGATGACGTCGTGGTCGCCCATGCCCTCCGCGATGGCGATCAGGATGGGCATCATCGTCGGCGTGCAGCCGGCGAGAAGGCCGTTTATGGCGATCTTCTCCACCGTGGCCCTGCCGTTTAAGGGCGCGAGGGTGGCGACGACGTGATCCCGGGGCAGGTCGGTGCCCCGGCACATCTCCGCGACGGCCTCCTCCGTGGGCGGAATGATGGGCGTGCCGTTTGTGAAGCCGAGACGGTAGAACGTGTCGGACAGCTCCGTCAGCGTGCCGGTGAAGGTCACGTGAGAATAATCCTTCGGGGTGGCAGGGTGCTTCTCCTCCTCGGTGAGGGGGCGGGTCAGGGCGTCCACCATGCCGTCGAGCATGGCGGCGATCTTTTCCCGGTACTCCGCGATTGTCCAGTCGTTGCAGTCGACGCCGTTGGGCACGAAGCCGGGGCCGTCGTAGGTGACCATCCGCAGGCCGGGGAAGCTCCGGGCGGAGGCGCCCTTGGAGGCGCTGGGGACGTACTGGTATTTGCTCAGAAGGCAGGCGGGCTTTCCGAGGCGCTCGATCTGGGCGAAGATATAGCCCATGTACAGGGCGCACGAGCCCATGTCCGCGCCCACGCCGATCACGGCGTCCACACCCTCCAGCCACTTCTTGAAGACAGGGAAGTTCTCCGGATCCTGGTCGATCTCCTGCGTGTCCACGATGTAGGTGTAATGGGAAAAACGCGCGGTCGGGTAACGGGCGGCGAGCTGACGCTCCACCTCCCGCATAAAGAACGGGTGGTACTCCTTGAACGACGCGTACAGGCCGATGGTCTTGCCCTCGAGTGTGTCGAGGCGGGGATTGATGGGAAGCTTCTCGACGTTGTCTGTCTCCGCCCAGGGAGACAGGACCGTATAGATCTCAGACATGATCGTTCCTCCGATTCTTGATGACGTTCAGGGGTTGGCGGCCCTGTACTCCCGGTCCTCCTCGCGGGCGGCTTCCATCGCCGCGGCGAATTGGTCGCGGGTGAACGGCCCGCCGTGGCCGGAATAGAAGCTGTCGGCCAATGCGAGAAGCCGGTCACAGGCGGGAAACAGCAAATCGTTCGCCTTCCGCCGGTCGGGGTCATAGCCAAAGTAGGTGATCTGCGGCACGCCGTCGGTGAATTCGTCGTCGACGCAGATGTCGCCGATGATCGCCTGCCTGTCCGCGAGGACGACGCTTGTGCAGGTCAGCGAGTGGCCGAACGTCTCGATGATCTGCCCGTCCACGCCGTAGGGGTTCAGGTCGAACGAACCGGTGAACGTGATGTCCGGCGTCATGGGCGGCAGATACGGCACCGGCTCGCCGTGCAGCGCCGTCATTTTGATGCGGAAGTCGTCGACGTACTCGCCGAGCCTGCTGCGGGGATAGCACACGGGAAGCCTCGCGTTTTCGAGCGTGTCCCGGGCGGCCTCGTGGCATACGATCGGCGCGCCGGTGACCTTTCGCATTTCGTCGCAGTTTACGAAGTGGTCGACGTGTGCGTGCGTGACGACGATCAGCCGCACCGAGGCCGGGTCGACGCCGCACGCTTCACACGCCTCGAGGAAGTATTCCGCCCCGAGCTGTGCGCCGCCGTCCACGCAGATCGTCTCACGGTCGACGACGAAAAAACCGTTCGACATGCCGGATTTATATTGCAGTATGGTTGCCATGGCGTCTCCTTATTTCAAAAGGGAGCCAGGCGAAGCCCGGCTCCGGGTTGATTGTTTCAAATCACTCCGCTTCGCGGCGGGCCGCCAGGGCTTCCCGAACCTCCACGGATTTCTCCGTCGTCAGTTTGTAGGGGATGAGCACCAGAAGCGCGAGCACGGTGGGGACGATCAGGGATACCGCGTTGAAGGTGCGCAGGCCGCTCACAACGCTCTGCGCCTGCACGGCGGCGGTCTGGTCGAAGCCGGAGGCGGTCAGGCCCCAGCCGAGCAGGGTGCTCGCCATGGTCATACCGATCTTCAGGCCGAAGTTCGCGATGGCGTACATCGCGCCGGGGGCGTGCACCTCGTTGATGTATTCGCCGTAGTCGGCGGTGTCGGGAATCGTGCTCCACACGCCGGAGAAGGTCAGCACCTGGCCCCAGCCGACGATGAACGACGCGAGCAGGTTCATAAAGCCGTTCGTCCCGGCTACCCAGAACAGGACGGCGCCGACGATGAGGATCACGCAGCCGAGCACGAGCTGGAACTTCTTGCCCCTCGCCGCCGCGATCTTCGGGATGAAGTACATGATGAAAAACGGCGCTACGCTCATGACCATGAGCAGGCTGTTGCCGAGGCCCTCGTTGCCGAGGACGAACTGGCCGTAGTAGGCGTTGAACATCTGGCGGGTGATGATCGCGGTCGTGATGAAGAAGAAGAACAGCACGATGCAGATGCCGGGGACGTTGCCCTTGAGTACCTTCAGGGACTGGATGAAGCTGACCTGATGCTTCGGCGGCTCGATGCGCTCCTTCGTCGTGAAGAACGTGACGCCGAGAAACACGATGCACAGCACGCCGAGCACGACGGCGGTGAGCTGGTAGCCCCTGGCCTCGCCGAGACCGGCGCCGATGAACGCGCCGACGATCGCGGGCACGGCGATGGAGCCGGCCAGATTGCCGATCGAGGAGCCGAATTCACGGAAGGTGCCGAGGACGGCGCGCTCCTGGTTGTCGTCGGTCATGACGTTCGCCATGCTGCCGAGGGGAATCAGCGAGGCGGTGTTCGACATACCGAAGAAGATGTAGCTCAAGGCGCACCAGACGATCTTGCCGCCCATCGGCAGCTTCACGTTCGTGAACGTGAGCACGAGGAAGACGGCCATCGGGATGGTGGCGAAGAACGCCCACGGGCGGTAGCTGCCCCAGCGGGAACGGGTGTGGTCGGCGATGATGCCCATCATCGGGTCGTTCACCGCGTCCCAAACGCGGGCGATCAGCATGATCGTCGTGATGACGGCGGGGCTGAGCCCCACCACGAGGTTGAAGTAGACGAACAGAAACGTCTGAATCAAAAAGTTCGGGAACTGCTCGCCGGCGGTGCCGAGGCCGTAGCCCAGGCGCTCTTTGAAGGAAAGCTTCATGACACGATCTCCTTTGGGTGTTTTTGTATTTCCGGTTTGATGGGACAGGGTGAGGGCGCGGGGAATTGTCTTTTGTTTCGCACTGTTATCATATACGCCCGGAATGATTTTGTCTAATCGCTATTTTTTCTCATTTTGATAGTTTTTGGCTATGATTCAACAAAAATGACGGGGCCGTGACGCCGTCTGTGTCCGGCGTGCCAGCGGCCCCATCCGTCGTGTCATGCGGTCTGTTCCCGCGCAAAATGCGCCCGCAGGCCGGCGAGGAAGCTCTGCTCGCAGGCTGTGCGGTAGGCGTCCCGCAGATAGGCGACGCGGACGGTGCGGACGCAGAATTCGTCCTCCACCGCGACGAAGGCGGTGTTGCTCCGCCAGGGGCGGCCCGGGTCGTCGACGTTGTTCTCCCGGAAGCGGCGCTTTGTGACGAACGTGATGCCGAGGCCCCGGCTGACCGCCTCGCCGATCAGGTCGGCGTCGTCGCATTCCATGCGTATTTTGGGCCGGAACCCGGCGCGGCCGCATATGTCGTAGATCGTGTCGTGCTGGTCGGGGGAGGAGTTGTTGCACACGAAGCTGTAATCCCGCAGCTCCGCAAGGCGCACGCTCTGCCGCCGTGCCAGCGGGTCGTCCCCGGACACGACGATGCCCATTCGGTAGGAATAGAGTTCCTCGCACGCGACGTCCACGTCCATGTCCCGGATCGCGCCCGTCAGCATCGCGAAATCGATGCGCCGCTCCCGCAGCAGGGGGAGCATGGAGCCGGCGTCCATGTAGTATACGTGCAGGCTGACGCCGGGGTTCGCGAAGAAGAATTCCCTCGAATAGTCGGAAAAGCCCGTCGGCGCGTCGAGGAAAAACGAGCTTGCGATGCGGATGCTGCCGCCCGTGCCCGCCCGCATATCCTTCAGCTCCGTCATCGCCTCGTCAAGCTCGAACATCACCTTGTCCACATGCCGCAGCAGCGCCTTGCCGTAGCCGTTCAGATGCACGTTCCGGTTGTCCCGGTCGAAGAGCTGCACGCCCAGCTCGTCCTCGAGATTCGCGATCGACTTGCTCAGACTCGGCTGGGAGATGTGCAGCTCCTCCGCCGCCCGGGTGAAGTGCTCGAGCCGTGACACCGTCTGAAAATACCGCAGTTGACTCAACTCCACGAAAATCGCCCCCCTTTGACACAGTATACCACAAATTATAGTCCCTGGCTATCAAAATGATGAATTATTTATATTTTACGGAATTGTGTTTCGCGTGTAGGATGGCATCAGGAAACAATTAACGAAGTACAACAAACGACATACAACATACAACAGGAGTGAGCCGCATGGAATACAAATACCCCCATCTCTGTGCGCCGATCACAATCGGCAAGACGGTCTTTCGCAACCGTATGTTTTCGTCCCCCATGGGCGGCACCGATATCACCGCCAGCGGCTGCATCGGGCCGCGGTCGCTGAAGTTTTACGAGCTGCGTGCCTACGGCGGCGCGGCGGCGGTCACGGTGTCCGAATGCATGGTGCACCCCTCGGACGGCAGCCACGCCTTCCGGCTCGATCTGTCCGTGCCCGAGAGCCTGCCCAGCTTCACATACACCGCCGACGCCATCCGCCGTCACGGCGCGATTCCGTCGGTGGAGCTGTCCCACTCCGGGCAGTATGCCGGCACATATCTGGCGGACAAGGACAAAAAAGCGTCCATGGCCCAGTGGGGGCCGTCGGCCCACGTCCGCCCGGACGGCGTGGAGGTCAGGGCGCTGGACAAGGCCATGATCGACGAGATCGTCGCGGCCTACGGCAACACCGCCGCCCTCGCCAAACGGGCCGGTTTCGAGATGGTCATGGTGCACGGCGGTCACGGCTGGCTGATCAATCAGTTCCTGTCGCCGCTGTTCAACCACCGCGACGACGAGTACGGCGGCTCGTTTGAAAACCGCGTCCGCTTTGCCCGGGAGGTGCTGACCGCCGTGCGTAAGGCCGTCGGGCCGTGGTTTCCGATTGAGTTCCGTATGAGCGGCGACGAGTTTGTCGAGGGAGGATACCACCTCGATGAGGGCGTCAGGATCGCGATGGCGGTCGAGGATTTGGTCGACATAATACACGTCTCCGCCGGCACCTATCAGGGCACGTTCGGCATCACGCACCCGTCGTGGTTTGAGGAGCACGGGCGGAATGTCTACCTTGCGGCGGAGATCAAAAAGCACGTCAGGAAGCCCGTGGCCACGATCGGCGGGTTGAGCGACCCGGCCATGATGGAGGAGATCATCGCCTCCGGCAAGGCCGACATCGTGTATATGGCGCGGCAGCTTCTGGCGGACAACCAGCTCCCGAACAAGGTCATGTCGAATCGGGACGACGAGATCGTCCATTGCCTGCGCTGCTTCACCTGCATGGCCGAGCGTGCCGCGACGTTCACCCGCCGCTGCACGGTCAATCCGCTGATCGGCCGCGAAAACGAGGGCTTCGGGGAGATCGCGAAATCCCCGCACCCGAAGAAGGTGCTGGTGGTCGGCGGCGGCCCCGGCGGTCTGTACGCGGCCTATACCGCGGCGAGACGCGGCCACAGCGTCACGCTCTGCGAGGCCACGGACAAAACCGGCGGGCTTCTCATCGGCGAGGCGGCGATTCCGTTCAAATACGATATGTATCTGCTCGGCGAGACGTACCGGCATCTGGCCGAAAAGGAGGGCGTCGAGATTCGGCTGAACACCCGCGTCGACCGGGCGTATGTGGAGCGCGAAGCCCCGGACGCCGTCATCGTGGCGGCAGGTTCAGAACCGCTGCTGCCGCCCATCCCCGGTCTGCGGGAGAGTCCCATCATGTTCCCGGCGGAGGATTACCACCTGAAAAAAGATCAGGTCGGCGATACCTGCATTGTCCTCGGCGGCGGTCTCGTCGGCTGCGAGATGGCCGTGTGCCTCGCCCGGGACGGGAAGAACGTCCACATCGTGGAGATGCGGTCGGAGCTGTGCCCCGACGCGAACGTCCGCTACCGCCCGCTGCTCATGGCGGAGATGGCGAAGTATAACGTCAGCATCCACACGGACTGCACCTGCAAGAGCGTGGACGGCAACGTCGTCACCTGCGAGACGCCCGCCGGCGAAACGGTGGAGATCACCGGCGATTCCATCCTGTGCGGTCTGGGCCTTGTCCCCAAAACGGACGTGGTGGAGGAGCTTCGCGGCTCCGCGCCGTTCTTCCGGGCCATCGGCAACTGCGTGAAGCCGGACACCATCACCCACACGGTCTATCAGGGCTATCACGCGGCGCTGGATATTTGATACTTTTTCTCCAAAGAAAAAGCATCAAAAAGAACTTTGTATTCGCTTTGCGTTTCCAAGGCTTTGCGCCCGGTAACGAAACAAATCATTTAATTAGAGAAGAGTATGAGAGAGGAAAAGAGGCGGAAACTATGTCGAAATACTATTCCCATCTGCTCTCGCCGCTGCGGGTTCGCGGCCTGACGCTGAAAAACCGCATGACCTCCACCACCAGCCTGCCGCATTTTCTGATGGGGCCGGAGGAATACCTGCCGAAGCACATGATCGAGCTTCTGGCAAACCGGGCCAGGGCCGGCGCGGCGGTGGTGACGCTGTCGCATACCTACGCCCCGTTCGGGGAGCACGGGATGAAGATCGGCGCGGACGTCGATCACTTCCCCGATCTCAATATGTACGACCCCCTGTGCCAGAACTACCTGATCCAGCTCTGCGACGCCATCCACTATTACGAGGGCAGGGCCTGCCTGAACATCACCCGCCCCAACGAGCGGGGCTGGGACGTGGTGGATAACGCCCGGGGCGACAAAGCCTATACCCCCGAGATCATCGACAAATACATAGACGCCTATGTGGAGCAGGCCGTCATCGCGAAGAAGCTGGGCTTTGATATGTGCTCGGTGCACTTTGCCTACCGCAGCCGGTTTGCCGGGGCGTTCTTCTCCCCGCTTACAAACACCCGCACGGACGAGTACGGCGGGAGCCTCGAAAACCGCTCCAAGGTCGTTTTGGAGATCTTCCGCCGCTGCAAGGCCGCCTGCGGCGAGGATTTCGTCATGGAGGGGCTGATCTCCGCGACCGACCTGCCCGGCGGGTACACGTTCGAGGACACAAAGAAATTTGCCAAAATGTCCGAGGGCCTGATCGACATCCTGCAAATCCGTATGGAGGACGGCGACCCGTCGCACCCGATGGGCTTCCACGAGGAGACGCCGACGCTCCGCTACGCCGAGGAGCTGAAGGCCCTCGGCCTCAAGACGGTCATCGAGCCGGTCGGCGGCTATCAGGACCCGGCCCTGTGCGACGAGATCATCCGGGCCGGGAAAGCCGATCTTCTCGGGATGGCCCGCACCTGGATCGCGAACGACGATTATATCCAGTGCCTCAAGGAGGATCGCGCCGACGATATAACCCCCTGCATCCGCTGCAACAAGTGCCACGTCATCAGCCACGACCTGCCCTATCGCAGCGCCTGCTCCGTCAACCCTGCCTTCGGCATCCGGGCGACGCTGGGAGCGCTGGAAGCACCGATGACAAAGCCGCAGAGGATCGCCGTCGTAGGCGGCGGCCCCGCGGGCATCGAGGCGGCTGTCACCGCGGCAAAGCGCGGCCATAAGGTCACGCTGTTTGAAAAAACCAACCGGCTCGGCGGGCAGCTTCGCGCCGCTTCCGTGCCTGATTTCAAGTGGCCGGTGAAGCGCTTTGCGGACTATATGATCCATCAGGCGGAGAAAAACGCCGTCGACCTCCGGCTGAACACAGAGGCGACAAGGGAGCTGCTGGAGGCGGAGGGCTTTGACGTCGTTCTCTGCGCCCTCGGCGCGGAGCCGAAGCGCCCGCCGATCCCCGGACTCGAGGACGCGAACGCCCTGACCGTCATCGACGCGCTGACAAGCCCGGACAGGGTCGCCGGGAACGTGGTCATCCTCGGCGGCGGCGAAACCGGGGTGGAGGCCGGCATCTTCTTCGGAAAGAGGGGGCTGAACGTCACGGTGCTGGGCCGGAACGCGAAGGTCGCGCCGGACGCCAATCCCATCCACTACCGCGAGACGTTCGACAAGACGTGGCAGAGCGTGGAGACGCTGACCGTCGTCACCGGGGCCACGGCCACGGAACTGAAAGACGGCTCGGTGCTCTGCACGCACGACGGCGAGGTAAAGTCCGTTCCGGCCGACACCGTCATTCTGGCGCTGGGGATGCGCCCTCTCACGGACGAGGCGCTGGGCTTCTACAGCGACAAATACGATTTCCACATAATCGGCGACTGTGCCGAGGTCGGCAATATCATGACCTCCATGCGCTCGGCATATTCCGTGGCCTCACAACTGTAATACTTTTTCCCCAAAGAAAAAGTATCAAAAAGAACTTTGTATTCGCTTCAAAAAGACAGCGTTTCCAAGGCTTTGCGCCCGGTAACGAAACGGAGCTTTTAATTGGAGAACAGTATAAAAACTATTTTGAAAAGGAGATAAAACGATGAAAAAGATGCTTTCCCTGCTGCTCGCGCTGGCGATGATCTTCGCTCTCGCGGCCTGCGGCGGCGGTTCCGCCGCTCCCGCGTCCGACGCTCCCGCCGCCGAAGCCGACACCCCCGCCGCCGCGGACGCCGCTGAAACCGCGGACGCCCCGGCGGAGGCATCCGCCGGCGGCTCCGTCCTGCGCATCGGCCTCGACAACGAGCCCAGCACCATGGACCCGACCCAGCAGGCCGACGGTCAGGGCTCGATGTTCGTGTCCATGAGCCTGTTTGACGGCCTGTGGAAGATGGCCGCCAGCGGCGATCAGATCATGATGGTCGCCGAGAGCTATGAGGTCATCGACGACGACACCGCCTCCGCCGAGCCGGGCGCTTCCCGGGAGCCGATGGGCAAGAGCCTCGTCGTGACGCTCCGTGACGGCCTGACCTTCTCGAACGGCGACCCCATCACCGCCGAGGACGTCATCTGGAGCTATCAGTTCGCCGCCTCCGGCACCGCCGGCGCGATGCGTCTGTCGAACGTCGCCGTGAACCTTGCCTATGCCGTGGACGAGCACACCGTCGCCTTCCCCCTGTACGCCGAGAGCCCGACGCTGATCGAGGATCTTTCCCTCATCTATATCCTGGACAAGGCCTGGTGCGAGGCGTCCGACGACAACATCAACATCCACCCCGTTTCCTCCGGCGCTTACGAGCTCGGCTCGTGGGAATCCGGCATGGGCATCACGCTTGTAAAACGCGCAGACTACTACGACGCGGCGAACGTCGCCTATGACGAGGTCGACATCACCTTCATCGCCTCCGAGGACACCCGACTGCTTGCCTTTGAGAACGGCGACTTCGACATCGCCTATCTCTCCAATTCCTTCTCCATCGACGAGATCAACGCCGGCGCGGTGGACGGCGCGTCCATGTCCATGATCCCCGTGCAGTCCCTGACCGGCTTCCAGATGAACACGATCGACTTCGACGTCTTCGCCGACCAGAACGTCCGTCAGGCCATCGGCTGCGCGATCGATGTGCCCACGCTGGTACAGGCGATCTGCGGCTCGGCCTTCACCGTGGCCGACTCCATCCTTCCCAGCTCCAACTGGGCGTATGTGAGCTGCGGCAACTACCCGCAGGACATTGAAAAGGCCAGGGCCCTGCTGGCCGAGGCGGGCTATGACGAGTCCAATCCTCTCACCTTCACCTGCACGATCTCCGATCAGGGCTACAACTACCAGCTCGCCGTCGCGGCGCAGGATATGCTCAAGCAGGCGGGGATCAACATGGAGGTCGAGACCAAGGACGGCGCCACCCTCATGAGCATGATCCTCGGCAACGAGATCCAGTTCTCCATCAACTCCTACATGGGCTCCTACGACCCCGCCGGCGTCGTGAACTCCCGCCGTCCCGGCCTGCCCGCTCACCTGAGCGCCTATGCCGACGGCGAGCTCGAGGCTCTGCTCGAGGAGGCGTGCAGCTCCATGGACGGCGAGGACGTCCGCGGCCCGCTTTGGAAGGAGCTTCAGGAGCGCACCTATGAGTACGCGAACTTCATCCCCCTGTACGAGTCGAACGTCTACTATGCCGTCTCCTCCGCTGTGCCAGCCTTCCCGGCTCCTCTCTCGCGGACGGCTACCTGTTCGCCGACTACATCAAGCCCGCAGCCTGAACAAACACTCTGTTTGAGCGGCAGATCTGCCATCTGCCGCTCATTTCTTGAAGTCCCCAAGGAGGAACGCGTATGGGTAAATACGTCCTCAAACGACTCCTGATGATCATTCCCGTCCTGATCGGCGTGGTGGTCATCATCTTCACCATCAACTATTTCTCCACGGTGAGCCCCGCCGTGATCCTCTGCGGCGCCAACGCCACGGCGGAGGACATCGCCGCCAAGGAGGCGGAGCTCGGCATCGACCGGCCGTATTTTGTGCAGCTCGCGAACTACTTCTGGAACATCCTCCGGTACGGCACCCTCGGCACGTCCTACATCTACAAGCAGCCCGTGCTCGATATGATCGGCCTGCGGCTGCCCATCACGATACGCATCGGCTTTTTCGCGGCGCTTCTGTCCGCCGTGATCGGCATTCCCCTCGGCATCCTCGCCGCCGTGAAGCAGAACAGTGTTTTCGACTACATCTCCACGATCCTGTCCATCGTGCTGTCCGCCATGCCGGCGTTTTTCCTGTGCCTCATCCTGATGCTGTTTTTCTCGGTGCGGCTCAAGTGGTTCCCGGTGCAGGGCGTCGAGAGCTGGAGGGGGTACATTCTGCCGATCGTCGCGACGGGCGTCATGCCCATCGCCATGACGACGCGTATGACCCGCTCGTCGATGCTCGAGGTCATCCGGCAGGACTACGTCCGCACCGCCCGGGCCAAGGGCGTGCCGGAGCGGACGATCATATGGAAGCACACGCTCAAAAACGCCCTGATCCCGATCATCACCGTCGTGGGCATGAACCTCGGCCTGTCCATGACAGGCTCCGTGCTGTGCGAGACGATCTTCAACATCCCCGGCCTCGGGCTTCTCATGAACAGCTCGATCTCGATGCGTGACTTCGTGACGACGCAGGGCTGCGTGCTCGTCTGCGCGTTCATCATCTCGTTCATGAACCTGCTTACCGACCTGTGCTACGCGTTCGTCGACCCCCGCATCAAGGCGCAGTACAAGACCGCGAAGAAGCCGCCGAGGGACGGACAGGAGCCGAAGGACGGGAAGGAGGCGGCGGCATGAACGAGCTCGACCTCACCCTGACGGCGGAGGCGGAGGAGACCGGACAGAGCCGGTTCCGGCTCATGCTCAAGCGCTTTTGCCGCAACCGTATGGCGGTGGCGGCGCTGGTGTTTCTCACGCTTCTCGTGCTCTCGGCCGTGTTCTGCGACCGGCTGACGCCGTATGCCTACGACGCGCAGAATCTGCTCGAGATGAACCAGACCCCGTCGAAGGCCCACCTGCTCGGCACCGACAACTTCGGACGGGACATCCTCACCCGCATTCTGCGCGGCGCGAGGGTCTCCCTCATCGTCTCCGTCATGGCCGTCGCGATGAGCACCTTCGCCGCCGTGATCCTCGGCGCGGTCTCCGGCTACTACGGCGGGCGGGTGGACAACATCATCATGCGCCTGATGGATATGCTCGGCTCCATCCCGGGCATGCTGCTGTCCATGGCGGTCTCCGCGGCGCTGGGCACCGGCCTTGTGAAGACGGCGTTCGCCCTCGCGATCGCTTCCGTGGCGCAGTTGAGCCGGCAGCTCCGCTCGTCCATCATGCTCATGAAAAACAGCGAGTATATCGAAGCGGCGCGGGCGTTCGGCGGCAGCGACTGGGAGATCATCACAAAGCATGTGATACCGAACTGCATGGCGCCGCTGATCGTGCAGATATCCCTGAGCCTCGGCAGCACGATCATGGCGATTTCCGGCCTGTCCTTCCTGGGGTTAGGCGTACAGCCGCCCACGCCGGAATGGGGCCAGATGGTGGCCGAAGGACAGAGCTTCATCCGCCAGTTCCCGCACATCATCATCTTCCCGGGTCTCGCCGTGGCGCTGACGATGCTGGCCTTCAACCTTCTGGGCGACGGCCTGCGCGACGCCATGGATCCGAAAATGAAACGGTAAGGAGGTCGCTGAGATATGAGTTTGCTTGAAATCAAAGACCCAAAGACCTCGAAATACGCTTCAACACCGACACCGGCGTCGTCCATGCCGTGAACGGCGTCAGCCTGTCCGTGGAGGAGGGCGAGACCCTCGGCCTCGTTGGCGAAACCGGCGCCGGAAAGACCACCACCGCTCTGGGCGTCCTGGGCCTTATCCAGTGCCCGCCGGGCGAGTACGTCCGGGGCGAGGTGCTTTACAAGGGGAAGGATCTGCGCAAAACCCCGGAACGGGAGATGCGTCAGATCCGGGGTGCGGAGATCTCCATGATCTTCCAGGACCCCATGACCGCGCTGAACCCGGTCATGACCGTGGGCGAGCAGATTGCCGAGGCCATCCGGCTGCACGAAGACTGCACCGCCGCCGAGGCGGAAAAAAAGATGATCGCCATGCTGGAAAAGGTTCGCATCCCCGCGGGCCGGGCGGACGATTACCCCCACCAGTTCTCCGGCGGCATGAAGCAGCGGGTCGTGATCGCCATGGCCCTGTCCTGCAACCCGAACCTCATCATCGCCGACGAGCCGACGACGGCGCTCGATGTGACGATACAGGCGCAGGTGCTCGATATGATCGGAAGGCTCCGGAAGGAGTCCGGCACGTCGATGCTCCTCATCACCCACGATCTCGGCGTAGTGGCGGAGTCCTGCCAGAAGGCGGCCATCATGTACGCGGGGCAGATCGTGGAGTCGGGCACCGTCGAGGACATCTTCGACCGGACGGCGCACCCCTATACGCAAGGGCTTTTCAACTCCATCCCCTCGCTCGATAAAAAGCTCGAGCGTCTGCGCCCCATCCGGGGGCAGATGCCCGATCCCACCCGCCTTCCCGCCGGCTGCGAGTTCGCGCCGCGCTGTCCCTATGCCGACGAGCAGTGCGTAAAGGAGAAGCCCGGCATGGTGGAGCTTTCGCCCGGCCATTTCTGCCGCTGCCATCACGCGGGAAAGGGTGCGCCGTTGTACTTCCCCGATGAACGGGTGAACGAGCTGGCCTACGATCACGGTCTGCCCGTATCGAACCCCGGCAACAACATCCTCGGAAAGGAGGCGGGGCAATGACGCAGCTCGAGGTCAAAAACCTGAAGAAATACTTCATGACGCCCGCCGGCTCCCTCCACGCGGTGGACGATGTGTCCTTCACCGTGGAAAAAGGAAAGACCCTCGGCGTTGTGGGCGAGTCCGGCTGCGGCAAGTCCACCCTGGGCCGCGCCATCCTCGCCCTGAACGAGGCCACCGGCGGGCAGGTGCTGTTCGAGGGCACGGACGTCACCCACCCCCGCGGCTCCGTCCGCAAAAAAATGAAGCGGGAGATGCAGATCATCTTTCAGGACCCGTATTCGAGCCTCGACAGCCGCATGAGCGTGCAGGAGCTGATCGCGGAGCCGCTGAACATCACCGGTATCGTGAAGGGCCGTGAGAACGTCCGACGGCGCGTACTCGAGCTGATGGACACGGTGGGCCTCGCCTCCCGCTACCGTCTGTCCTACCCCCACGAGCTGGACGGCGGCCGCCGTCAGCGTATCGGGATCGCGAGGGCGCTGGCCGTGGAGCCGAAATTCATCGTCTGTGACGAGCCCGTCTCCGCTCTGGATGTCTCCATCCAGGCCCAGATCCTGAATCTGATGGCCGACCTGCAGAAGGAGCGGGGCCTGACCTACATCTTCATCACCCACAATCTGTCTGTTGTGAAGCACATCTCCGACGACATCCTTGTGATGTACTGCGGGTGTCTGGCGGAAAAATGCGAGTGCGACGACCTGTTTGAGCACCCGCTCCACCCCTACACCAAGGGCCTTTTATCCGCGATCCCCATCCCGAACCTGCACTACAAGCGGGAGCGGACGCTGCTGGAGGGCGAGATCGTATCGCCCGTGAACCCCGCCCCGGGATGCCGCTTTGCCACGCGCTGTCCCCACGCCTGCGACAAATGCCGCGCCGAACAGCCGGCAGGCCGGGAGGTAATGCCCGGACACTTCGTTGCCTGTCACCGGGCGGAGGAGATAAACGGCCTATGAGAAGCGGGCATAACCGTTTCGCCGCCCGGACGCCGAAGCGGGAGCAGAACTGGTTTCTGCGCGGCTGGGCGTACCGTGATTCGACCGACGGCAAAAAAAGGCGGCTCGTCTACACCGGCGAGTATTACAGGCTCTCCGTAAACGGCGCCGCCCGTGTCCGGTCGAAGCGTCTTGCCGCCGCCCTGTATGTGCTTCTCGCCGCCGACTACCTCGCGTTTGAGACGACGCTCAGCCAGGGCGGGCTTGTGTGGTACGCCGGCGCGCCGTGTCTGCTGGCGGTGATCCCGCTGTTCTATCTGGGGCTGGGCGTATGGAATTTCTGCCGCAGCGAGCCGTATTTCACCTATCGCCGGATGTTCGCCGCGTACACGCGGCTGCGTATCGGCGGACGGGGCGTTCTGGCTCTGCTCGGCGTCGGCACGGCGGGGCAGCTTGTTTTCGTGCTGCGATACGGGCGGCTGTTGGCGCTCGGGCCGGAGCTTGTGACGCTCTTCGGCGCGTTCATCGGCGCGCTGCTGTCCGGCGGGCTGCTGCTCCTCCTGCGGCGAACCCCCTGCGAAGAGGTATCGCCCGGGGAATACCCGGGCGAGAAAGGATAAAGCAAGAAAGGAATAAGAGGAACATGATATGACGATTTGTCTGAAGAACGCAAAGCTCTGCGACGCGAGGCTGTGGAACGTGAAGGCCGACGTGCTGATCGAGGACGGCGTCATTCGGGACGTCGGCGTCGGCCTTGCCGGGGACGAGAGCTATGATCTGGCCGGCTGTACGCTCCTGCCCGGCCTCATCGACGCCCATATCCACATGGTCAGCGGCGGCGAGGATTTCGACGACGCCTCTTTGAAAAGCTGGGCGCAGGCAGGCGTGCTGGCCGTCCGTGATCTCGGCCTCGGCAACGGCGAGAGCGCGGACAGGTATCTTGCGTGGCTGCGTACGACGGCAAAGCCCGAGAACGCGCTGGTCGTCACCGCCGGTCAGCCCGTGGCCGCCTGGGGCGGGTATATGCACCGCATGATGGGCAAGGAAAACGGCATCGGCGTGAAGACGCCGGCAGAGGCCGAAGCCGCTATCGAGACGCAGATCCAAAAGGGCTGTCACGGCGTCAAGATCGCGATGGACTACGATATGCTGGATGAGAACACACCCCAGTATACCCCCGAGACCGTCCGGGCCATCGCCGCCAAAGCGAAGGCGCTGGGCGTCTGGTGCACGGCGCATGTGCAGATGGCAAAGTTTCTGCGCATCCTCGTAGAAAACGGCATCCCCGAGATGGCCCACACCGTGCTGGATCCCATCCCCGACGACCTGCTCGACGAGATGGTCGCCCGGGATATCCCCATCTGCTCCACCCTGCAGCCCATCAACGTACCCCGGCCTCCCCTGCCGAAGGAGGAGCTGGATCGCATGCCCCCGCACATGCGCGAGACCATCGCGAAGATCGAAGCCATCGACACCGCACAGCAGGAAAAGGACGCCGTGGACAACATCCGCCGCTTCCATCAGAAAGGCGGCACAGTGGTCATGGGTACGGACACCATGCGAATGACCCAGCAGCCGGGCAATGCCCGGATCCCTCTGCGGGAGCTTCATCTGCTGCGGCAGGCGGGGCTTTCCGTACAGGAAGTGATCGACGCCTGCACCAAAAACGCCGCCCGTGCCTGCCGGCTCACGGACATGGCATAACCCCCGGCAAGGCCGCGTGCCTGATCGCCGTTCCCGGCGAGCTTACAGAGGTGGACGCCCTCGAGAACGTCCGGTTCGTCATGAACCGCGGCGTCATCATTCGCAACGACATTACAAATTGATATAACGAGGAGGAAAACAATGGACGAGAAAGCATTGCTCCAGCGGATCGACGCGCTGGAAAAGGAAGTCAAACGTCTGTCCTACGCCGCCGACGCTACGGAGGTACAGAACCTCATGAGCCGGTATATCTTCTACATGGAGAACGGCTGGATCGGCGAGGTTTGGGACGATCTGTGGACCCACACGAATCCCGACGTGCGCGTGGAGATCATGGACTCCGGCGCGTATCTCGGACAGGAGCACGTCAAGCGCGTCTGGGACACCATGGCCCGGCGCGTGGACGTGAACGGCAACCCCGTGCAGCCCGGCGCCGCTCAGATGTCCAACACCAATACAGACCGGGCCGCTCTGCTGCTGATGCTGACCATCTCCTCTCCCCTCATCGAGATCAGCGAGGACGGCACCCACGCCTGGGGTCAGTGGCACATCTTCGG